>JACSSI010000885.1 GCA_014879345.1 Anaerolineae bacterium
TCCCGTAATTGAGCAATCGCGCGATTCAATGCCTTCTTGCGTGCTATTTTTTCGTTTTTAGCTTGCAGATTTGTGGGCGGCGCCACCCGTACATGACATTCTTCGGCCGTCAAGGGACAACGTTCACACGTCTCATTGATAACCACATGTGAAATAGCCGGATCATCCAGAAACTTCACAGTCCGGCTCAAGTCTGGCGTCACCCGGAATCCCACCGTTACACTACTGTTCACTCCTGGCGACAACAGCAAAGAACGTGCATATCCAAACGCCAAATACCGCTCCTCTGCTTCCAAATACCGGGAAATATGCACATCCGGCGGCGGAAATAAATTTCCATCACCAGTGGAGCGCCGTTCACCCATTTCTTGCAGCAACCGCATAGAAAGCCAGCGCCGACAATAATGCTCCTGCAACCCAATGCCACCAGGAACCAACAGTTGATTCATATTGAGATGTTTGATCAAACTATAAATTCCATTTTCATGATGAAAGCGCAAAAAATGAATTTGAATATCGAAATGCTGAGGAATCAGTTCACTAAAACGATAAAACAACATTTCAGGCGTCACGTCATACTTAGCCAGCATGTCATCTAAGGGCTGCGGATTCCAGGTAGACATAGCAAAGAATTTTTCTAAGTCAGCCAGAATTGCCTTGCGCGGTATGAGCAGCGCGCCGCTGAAATAAGCCGCTCGAAAATCATTGAGCAATTGTTGAAATGTTTTAACTTCATCGGGTGTAGACGTTTGAGAACGCTCTTTCATGTTTAGATATTTGTAGCCGAGTTCCCGTGCCAGCAAAAATTTGACTTGTCGCTGGTATAACTTGCCATTAATGAGCAGCCGTGGCGGTTTCCCTGGCACAAAAACTGAGCGAAACGTCGAAAGTCCTTCAAATTGACCGATGGTTTCATAATCCAACTCGTAACCAAATTCTTTAGTCACCATCGCTTCTAACGCTTCTCTCGAAACCGGCTCATCATCAGTCACGCCATAGGCCTTTCCATAATCTTTCAAAAAAGCCAACACGGCTTCTTCTATATCCGGGAAATAATTTTCATGTATTTCTTGATAAGAACGAAGTGCCGCCCGCAAAAAATCTTCTTCGCTGACATCATAACGGCGAATCATATCCAGGATGGCGTGCAGCAGCGCACTTGCCTTTTCCGGTTCCCGTGTCAGCAAATTCACCAGATCACCTGCCTCCAGGCCAAACTCATCAAAGGGGAAACGCTGTAACATATTGGAAGAAAGCGTCGATTCTAAATAAGTCAGTGTGGGCGCCAGTTTGATGGAAACGAGATCATCGTAATCTTTGCCTAACGCATCGGCAATCTTCATGATTTTGTCAGCACGCGGATATTTACGCCCTTTTTCAATTTCTGTAACGTATGATGGTGAAAGATCGCAGCGCGAAGCAAATTCAGAAAGCGTCACGCCTTCTTCCATACGTGCCTGCCGCACTTTCATGCCAAAGATGATGTTTACCAGATTGGGACCCATAAGATTTTCCTTTTTGTTTGACTACCCACCGATATTGTTATCAAGAAGTTCAACTTCTATACAACACAACGAACTCATGACGCAGTGCGCCAAGATGTGACATTTGTCATGTAGGAATGGGAGGATTGGGACTGTACAACGGCCGTTTCCATCCGATACCATATCATTTTAAGCATCCTACTGCCCCAGCCACCGGAGCCACTCTTCTAATAAACAAGGAATCCGCCTATGAATTGATGTGAGCCTTTCTGGCGAATTTTCGCTATTTGTAAAATTCTACCATTTTGGGCTTGACAAGGAAAATTTCCTGCTTATACTAGATTTCACTCTTAGCGAATATTCGCTAAGAGAAATTATACACCAAGAACGGATTTTTGCTACAGGAAGTGGCCGTCGCAGCCAAGATGACTGTCACTAGAGAAAGGAGCTTCATATGCATAAAGAAAAAACCGTCAGCGATTTAACCATCACCGGTGACATCACACCCCTCTTTGCAGAAATCCTCACCCCGGAAGCCCTCGCCTTCGTGGCTAAATTGGAAGCAGCGTTCGGCCAGCGCCGCCGCGATCTACTTGTACGCCGCGACGAACGGCAAGCTGAAATAGACGCGGGTAATTTCCCCGATTTCCTGCCGGAAACGGCCGACATCCGCAACAGCGACTGGACAGTCGCCCCCATTCCCCCTGATTTACAAGACCGGCGTGTCGAAATCACCGGCCCCGTTGACCGCAAAATGATCATCAACGCGCTCAACTCCGGCGCAAATGTGTTCATGGCGGACTTTGAGGATTCCCATTCGCCCACCTGGCAAGCAACGATAGAAGGGCAGATTAACTTACGCGATGCCGTTCGCCGCGAGATCAGCTTCCACGACCCGAATAAAAACAAAGATTAT
>JACSSI010000886.1 GCA_014879345.1 Anaerolineae bacterium
GTTATTGCTATTTAAGGGAATAGTTAGGCATGTTCGGACAACGGAAGTAAGCCACTTTGCTCAACGGCCGTTTGCAGCGTTGGCTCTGCCTGCTCAATTAAATGGGTAAGCCGTGCCATATAGTTGATGACCAATGGCAGCGGTTCATCCAGCGCCTTGATAGTGGCTTCCAGTTGCACCTGTCGCTCTTTGAGGTCTGACACCTGGGCTGCCGCCCCGGACACTGTACGGTGGCTGATCATACGGTTCCACAAAATTTGGCAGGCGGCTGATAAGGGTGGTGCGAGGATAATGCCAAAGAGGCCATAAGCATCTGCTAAGACAATGAGAAAGACCACTGTCAACATAGGACTGGCCCGTCTGTGAGGGGTAAGGCGTGGTTCAACCCACCAGTTTAGGGTGGCCACGACGGCGAGTGTGTAAACGGCCGTTAACAAACTTAGCGGCACGCCTGTCAGCAACCCCGACAACAGAGGCATGATCGTTGCCAGGACTGCCCCAATCACAGGTATCAACAATAAGATAGCTCCCGTCAACGCCAACAGGGCAGGGTAAGGCGATCCCAGCGCCCAGTAACCCAGACCTAACATCAGCCCAGCCAGAACACTCTGCGCGACCTCGCTGCGGATATAATCGCCCAGGTCAGACTCAATGGTCTGCCAGATGTCACGCGCCCGCGCCCGCTGTCCCGGTGGCAGCAGCGAGAGCCAGAGTCGTTCAAAACGAACCTGATCGATGCTCCAATAGAGGCTCAAGAACAGAACGACGAGTCCGCTGCTCAGGACACTGAAAACGCCTTGCGTGAAACTCAGGGCGGCTGGCAGCACAAGCTGTCCCTCGTCGCCGGTAATGGCGGCGAAAAGTTCGCTCGGCGGCGGCAGATACACATCCAACAGGTGTTGGAACGAACTGCCTCGCAGCCAGACCGGCTGCCGCCAGGCATCCTGCTCTGATAACTGACGGACTAACTCCTGCACGTCACGGATCATCGCGCCACCCATCAGAACAAGCAAGAAGCCAAGACCGACCAGAGTAACCAGGTATAGTGAGAGCATAAGCAGGCGTCTCGCTAATCCTTGTCCGGTGGGACGCTTAATCAGAGGGCGGATCGCAACCGCCAGCGCCACCGAGATCAGAACGTAAATGACGGCCGTGCGCAACTGCCAAAGCAGCAGCAAAGCCAGTAACGTGGACATAACGGCCGTTCCCATCCATACCAGTCGTTTTGTCATTTCGCCTTCGAACTGCGAGCCAGCAGCGTATCCAGGTCGATGGCAATCGCCTCAATCTCGTCCATCACCTGATCCCGCTGCCTGACATCCTGGTCTGAGCCTTTTTGCGTGTGTCGCGCCTGATTGCTCAGGTCTTGAGCTAATGCCTGCGCTTCATAGCGCAGCCGGTCGGCATAGTTGCGACCTTCCGAAATTGCCGACTCTTTGGCTTCGGGATCAAAGACGAAACGATTGAGCAAAAGCTGAGCAATAGCCGCGATGGGAATCGCCATGAGAGCGCCGGCAACGCCCAGCAAGGAACCAAATGCAAAAAGCGCCAGCAGCGTAACAAATGGATTAACACCCACCGCCTTGCGCATAACGCGGGGCACCAGGATGCTGTTTTCCAACTGCTGAATGACCACTGTGGCCACGATAACCCAGATTAGCTTGTCAGGCCCCAGGGAAAGGGCTACCAGCGCCGCTGGCACAGCCCCCAGCAGCGGGCCAATGAGTGGGACTGCCTCCATCACGCCTGCTACAAAGGCCAGAACCAGAACATAGGGCAGCCCGATGAGCGAATAGGCCACCAAGGCCATGCCACCTACGACTAGCATCAAGATGCCTTGTCCGGCAACATAGGCTCCCACCTTTGTTTCCATCGCTGAAATAAGCTCTTTGATGCTCTCACGCCGATCCATTGGCATCAGCCACAGCAAGGAGCGAATGATTTTCGGCCCATCAAGTGTCCAGTAATAAGCTAAGAGGAGAATGGCAACGGCCGTAAAAATGCCACTAGCCGCTGAAGCCACATAACCCAGCACCTGCCCGGCGGAATCCAGTAGTTCTTGCCCTGTTTGTTGTATCGGATCCGGAAATGAGGGTGTGACGGGGAGAAGTGCATTCAGGTTGTGCAGCATAGGATTGGGATGATCAACCAGCCATCCGCGCATGTTTTGGTAATAACCGGGCACGGCGGCTGTAATTGTGGCACTTTGTTCGGTAATCAAGGGGAATAACAACAGCACGAAGCCGGTGAGCAAGAAGAGTAATAGGAGATAAATAAGAATGACCCCCGCTTTTTGCGGAACTCCCCGTCGATGCAGCCAGACTACAACCGGCCTGAGTATCGTACCGATGACGATAGCTATAAACAAGATAAAAATGACCTGATGAAAGCGATA
>JACSSI010000887.1 GCA_014879345.1 Anaerolineae bacterium
TCACCATCCAGAACGGCCGTTGTGATAAACGTCGGCGCTTGCGGAACCACATCCTGGCTGCTCATAGTCGTCCAGAACGCGGCATAAACGCGACCTGTCTCATCGAATTTTTGCACGCGCTGGTTGCCATAGTCCACCACGTACACAAATCCATCCTCATCGACGGCGAGATCCCAGGGTTGGTTGAAACGGCCGTTTTCCGTCCCGGGTTGTGGGGGCAGCAGATAGGGATCGGGCTGTCCCCAAATGGCACGCACCTGCTGCGTATGCAAATCGACCACCTGAATGCGATGGTTGCCGCTGTCGGCCACGTAGAGCGTGTGACCCGCCACCACCAGCCCGCGCGGCGACGAGAGCTGCCCCGGCTCTTGCCCTGGCCCGCGCAAACAAGGCAGGGGGGCTGTGCTGCCATCACAACCATCGACGCGCCACACCAGATGCTGGGCCGGGTCTGTCAGATAGAGGTTACCCGCTTCATCCATGCCCAATCCGGCTGGGCCGTGTAGTGCGTCTACGGTGTCCAAAAGCGGGCCAATTGGGGTGGCATTGCCAGGTAAGCGGGGGAGTTGTAAACGGCCGTTTACAATCTCCAGTCCGTCCAGCACAAATTTCGGCCACTTGTCTGCCAGATTCAAATAGAAATAAGGCGTCTTTTCAGCCATCAGCCTTCCACTCCCATCCAGACCACCGTCCAGCCCAGGTCATCTGGTTCAGACTTGTTGGACAGTCGATCCAGCAGTTCATCCGTCAAAATAAATGGGGGGTTCAAGAATTGGTCGCCAATGCGACCCTGGGGCAGTGTCATCACCAAATCAAACGAACCCGCGCTGGGCTGCAACACCTGGGTATACCCATCCAGCACCACCTGAAACGGCTCATTATTCTGTTCGACGGTAAATACACGCGGGCCAAGCACATGCGCCTGATAACGGGGCGTGGTGCGGAAACTGGCTTCCGTGGTGGTGACGGTGGTGATGATGCCCAGGCTCAATTCGCCGTTCTCGTTCGTCTGCCACAAGCGCCACTGCGTTTTCCCCGCTTTGGTTTGACCGGAGGCGACGTAGGGCTGTTGGGCTGGCACGGCATCCCGCCGTTCCGAGCCGGATATATCGGCCAGAAGCTGGCAATTTTGCACCTGGATGGACGCTAAAACCACATCAATGCCCTGGGTAAAACGGCCGTCGCTGCTGGTATCGTCCGGGTTTTGCCAGCGGATGATGGGTTCTTCCGGGCGGCGCACGGCACCGCTGCTGCCGCACGTGCCGTTGCGCGTTTCGGGGGTCAGGTCGGCATCTTCAGCGTAGGAAGCTGTGAGATAGTAGCTGATGGGGCCAGCTTCGGGGGGAATGGGAATTGTCAGTGGTTCACTCTGAATGAGGTCACGCCCTTTGCAGTCCAGCGCGTAACCGGGTTGAAGGCGCACAGTGCGTTCGCCGCGCAGCCCCGTTACCGCCAAGCCAAAGGCAATGCCCCAATTATGCAGGCTGCGATTGTGCAGCCAGCGCAGTTCACGATGATAGCTTTGAACGGCCGTTAAATCAGCCGCCGTCAAGCGCTGTCCATCAAAAAAAGCGGGACGTTCCAATTCGGGAATATCGTTGTTTACACTCATAACATCACACCTCACGCTTAAAAACCTGACAGGTTTACAGTTCCTCTTTTATGCAAAGACATTTTTTCATGCCCCGTTTCCTTCCTTGTCCAAGTCATTGATAAACCTGTCAGGTTTATTGAGACTCTTTCTTGTAAAGACATTTTTTCATGGCCTGTTTCCTTCCTTGTCCAAGCCGTTTAAAAACCTGACAGGTTTGACAGGTTTATGGTTGAGAAAATGGGCGTATACCAGAAAAAATAGAGGAAGGTTGGCTCTGGCGGACAGCCACCATTTGGCTCAATGCCAAACCAGTTCACCTTGAACAAGGGTGTATCATTTTTTCTGGCTGCCGCTGAACGCATGGCGCTGTGCATGGCAAAACCCCCTTCCGTCAGGCCAATATCTCGGGGTGATTCGGCAATACGCACATCGAGCCAGAAGCTGTTGCGATTAGGCGAACGAATGCTGACAAAGGGGCCAATATAACCAGCGGCGAACGCTTCCAAAATAAAGGGGGGTAGTTCGACATTCACAAAATAAGCGGGTGTCTGATTGAAGCCGCCAGCGGTGGTATCAATCTTGGCGGAAAAACTGAGGTTGGGGAAATCTTCTTTTAATTCCACGTAATTGGAACCTGTGCCAATATGTGGGCGCACTAGCCCCTGGGCATTGCGCCGAATGCTCAAATCTGGTCCGCTGACTATCTGCCCTTTGGCACTGATGATGAAGCGAGCCAGCGGCACTTCTTCGCCCAGGCGCACGTCGGCGGATACGTCAGCCGGGGGCAGGTCTGGGTCTGT
>JACSSI010000888.1 GCA_014879345.1 Anaerolineae bacterium
GGGTGTCCATCCAGCCCGCTGCCAATTCCAGCGCCAGCGGCAGCCCCCCCACCAGACGGCAAATCTCGATAACGGCCGTTTCATTCTCATCCGTCAACGCAAAAGCAGGGCGCACCCGCCGCGCCGCCGTCACAAACAACTGTACTGCATCAAAGCCAGCAAGCGTGTCCACATCCTGTTCCTGTCGGGGATAGGTCATCGCTGGCAAAGGATAGACATGCTCGCCGTACAGCCCGAGCCGCTCGCGGCTGGTGACAAGCAGTTTCAGACGGGGCGCGGTTTGCAAGAGCGTATCCAGCCAGGGCGCAGCCGTCAGCAGATTCTCAAAATTATCCAAAATGAGCAGCACCTCTTTGCCTGCCAAAAAGTCCAGCAACTGCTCGGCATGAGAGCGCGTTTCCTGCGCCGAAGTCGCCAGCGGAAAATGCAAAACACGTGCCAGCGCTGGCATTAGCATTTCCAGCTTATTTACGGATGATAAATCCACAAAAACAATGCCATCGGGGAAAACTCGTGGTGTTTGCTGCCTCAAGGCTGTGGCGACGGCTGAAGCCAGGCGCGTTTTGCCCATGCCCCCTGGCCCAATCAGCGAAATCAGGCGAATGGCAGACTGGTTGAGCATTGCCAACAGCGTGGCTAATTCTGTCTCGCGTCCTAAAAACGGATTTACAGATTGGGGGATATGATCAGGAATTTTGGTGAGAGGTGAACGGCTCAGGGTCAAGGAATCACTGGGTAGCTCACCCGCAGCCATAGCCAGAAAGCGTTCGCGTTCTGCGCCTTCAATCACCAGACAATCCGCCAGCCGCGCGGCGATTATGGCAGACGGCCGTCTTTCATCCGCTTCGATTTTCTTGATCGTTACCGTGGCACAGCCTACGCAGTCTGCCAGCGCTTGCTGTGTTAAATCAAGCGCCCTGCGCCGTCGTTTCATCCAGTAACCAAAGGAATACGTCGTATCCATGTCCGCCATTTTGCAGATTGTATCTCATTTGTATCTGCCAGGGATACCCGCGAACCCATGCTCTCTGCTTCAATAGGATCAGCATGTTTGTCAGCAAACTAACAGATAGCAAAAGGAAACCACATGAGCATAAGCTCAACACTATCAATGAAAATATAGCATCGAATTAACGCTAATTGACGCGAATTATTTGGCCGTATTCAGCAAAATTCGTGTTAATTCGTGACAATTCGATGCTATGGTCGAGGGAGTAAACAATGAAAAACATCATAATCTGGTTCGTATTACTTTTGATGGTTGGGCTGCTGGTGGCTTGTGGTGCGGATGCTCAGGATATTGCCGCCACGGCAACAGCCATCCCTGACGTTATTGCCGCCCAACCCACCCTCACGGCGACCCCAAAATCAGCCGTCGGTGTAACGGTAACGGCCGTTGCCATTGAACAACCGCCTCAGCCCTCCCCCGTTCCCACCGAAGAAGATGTGGAATGGGAAGGCGATGACGAAGAACTCACCGGCACGGTGGAAGAAATCTACCTGGCAGCCTTGCAAAAACAGGCGCAGCAGCCCGCCCGCAGCATTGAAACCGTGATGTATGCCGCTGATGGCACAGAAATGTATCACCAAATCGTCTCCTACATCCCTCCCGACCGCTTCCGCCGCTGGCAAGGCTCGGAGGCCCAATGGCAAGACGCCATCACCATCGGCAGCACATCTTACGTAAGTGGTACAGGCGCGGATTGGACTAAACTGGAAGGGAAGACTGATCCCGTCGCCGATTTAGCCAGTGCGGAATTTGCCGCTCCGCCCACATCGCTGGAAGACGCTTCAGCGGCATTTACCCAAGTGATGGCGACGCTGGGGATCACCGATCCGGTGCTGGAAATGAGCGATGCGGGCCAGGATACGCTCAACGGGCAGCCCATGCGATTGCTGACGCAGAACCTTAAAAATGGTGACGGGGAGATTTTGATGTCGGTACAGCTCTGGATTGGTGTGGCTGACGGGCTGCCTTATCGCAGTGAAACCCAATTGACTCCCGAGTTTCTGGCCGGATTAAGCGGCGATATGGCACAGATCGCCAGCTTTATGGGGCATACCATCATGATCTACGCCTACGATTTTGAGATTGAAGCACCAATTCCGTAAAAAATTTGTATAGTAACCGCCTCAGTGGTTGAACGGCTAAGGCCGTTACTACGAACCTGAATGCCGAAGGAGAACGATCCATGAAAGACAAATTGGTTTATGTGTGCCTGATTTTATTGATTGGGCTGCTGGCGGCGTGTGGTAGTGGAGGGGATGACGTGGCATTGGTGGCAACGGCCGTTGCCACCACCAGCACGAACAACAGCGACATCTGCGCCCTCATTCCTGCTGACAGCGTGAGCGCCATCCTGGGGCGTGATCTGGTTAGCGCTCCGGCAGC
>JACSSI010000889.1 GCA_014879345.1 Anaerolineae bacterium
GAAATCTGCGGATAAAATAGAAGAATCTATGAAAGTAACCGGAAACATCCAACAAATTAGAGACATTCGTTGGCAAGACCCTACCTTAACCTGGGGACTTGTACCTACCATGGGCTTTCTGCACGAAGGCCACCTTTCCCTGGTGCGCCGCGCCCTGGCCGAAAACGACCGTGTTATGGTCACGATCTACGTCAATCCCACCCAATTTGCCCCCACCGAAGACCTCAGCACCTATCCCCGCGACCTGGAACGGGATTTAGCATTGTTACAAGAACTGGGTGTTGATGTGGTATTTACGCCCGATGATCGTGTGATGTATCCTGAAGGATTTCAGACCTACGTTGATGTGCAGGAAGTCACGAAGGTATTAGAAGGGGCTTCGCGCCCGACACATTTTCGCGGCGTAGCCACCATCGTGGCAAAACTGTTTAACATCGCCCAGCCCACCCGTGCCTATTTTGGACAGAAGGATTACCAGCAAACGGCCGTTCTGCGCCAAATGGTGTCTGATCTCAACTACAACCTGGAAATGGTCGTCTGCCCCACCGGACGTGAGCCGGATGGCTTGGCAATGAGTTCACGTAACAAATACTTGTCTCCTGAGCAGCGGCAGGCGGCGACCTTGCTGCACCGGGCGCTAACATCTGGCGTCGATGCCTTGAACGCCGGGGAACGGGACGCAGAGAAAATCCGCCAACTTGTGCTGGGACTCATTGCGGCTGAGCCATTAGCCCGCTTGGATTATTTCAGTGTGGCCGATCCTGATACATTGGTTGAACTGGAAGTGGTGGGCGAAAGGGCGTTGTTGTCAACGGCCGTTTTCTTTGGCAAAACCCGCTTAATTGATAATGAACTGTGGCAAATTGGTGATCAATAATCGTCGCACACAAGGTTACTTTCTTCATGTATAATGATTTGATATCAAGATCAAGGGATTTGATTTATGCCAACCATAGAATTTAATCAAGATAACAAACCATCTTTGGAAGAATTGCGCCAGTTGTTGCAGGCATCGGGGGAGAACTACGATCCCATTGAAGAATTATTGCAACTTGAACGTCAGTTGGTGCAATTAGAACAAACATACAATCTGACATCGGCTGAATTTTATCAACGATATCAGGCTGGAGAAATGGGGGATGAGGTTAAATTTGTTGCCTGGGTTGGACGTTACCGACTTTACTTGCGTCTCAAAAAAACTATTTCCAATAGCCTGAAAATGGTTCTTGCTGGCTCGCCTCCGCCATCACTCGCTGCATAAACCCATGCGTCTTAAACAGCATCTCAATCTTATTCAAGATATACTTTTCGCGCGTCAGGAAATTTCGATTGAAAGATTTCTTTTGCAAGAAACCGTGCCAGGACGAGAAGGAATAATCGAAGAATGTAATTGAGCCTGCTACGCCACCCCATCTGAGTGATGTTTTACAAGAAATCGACAAATTTTTATATTTGCAAGATTTATAAAATCTGCGATGTGGTGAATAACGACCATTGCCCTTGGTAAAATGCGCCTCATTGACAACATGATTTGGAAAAAGGAGATTCTCATGAGTACATTTTACACAATCGCATGGATAGACGAGGGCGGCATTTGCCAAATGCTCGACCAGCGTCTGCTGCCCCACGAGGTCATTTACAACGATTACACCACCTATCAAGAAGTAGCCGATGCTATCCGCACGATGGTCATTCGCGGCGCACCGGCTATTGGCGCGGCGGCGGGATATGGTATGGCGCTGGCTTGCGTCCATACCACTCAAACCGATGCCGCTGATTTGCGGGCTGAACTGGAGACCGCTGCCGCCGTACTGCGCCAATCACGACCAACGGCCGTTAATCTATTCTGGGCCATTGACCGGATGCAGACGGTGTTGGCTGATCCTGGTTTGGACAGCGTGGCGAAGATGCAGGAAACGGCCGTTGCTGAAGCCAAAGCCATTGCCGCCGAAGACGTGGAAATCAACAAACAAATGGGACTCAACGCCCTGGAACTGATTCCCCAAAACGCCACCTGCATCCACCACTGCAACACCGGCAGCCTGGCGACTGTCGATTATGGCACAGCGCTGGGTGTCATTCGCACGGCTCATGAGCAGGGACGCAACATCAACGTCATCGTGGACGAAACGCGACCCCGTTTGCAAGGCGGGCGGCTGACGGCGTGGGAATTGCAGCAGCAAGGCATCCCCTTCAAAGTCATTGCCGATGGCGCGTCGGGTCACTTTTTGCGTAAAGGCGGCGTCGATTTCTGCGTTGTCGGCACAGATCGGGTGGCGGCTAATGGGGATGTGGCGAACAAAATCGGCACGTACAATTTGGCTGTGGTGGCGCATGAAAACGGCGTGCCTTTTTACGTGGCCTCGCCCACTTCGACCATCGACATGA
>JACSSI010000890.1 GCA_014879345.1 Anaerolineae bacterium
GGCGCAATAAGCACAGACACCAGTGGATAGCGCCGGTTCAACACGTTCAAAATATCACGCAGCGCCGCCGCATCAGCGGAGGTAACAATGCCAATTTTTTTGGGAACGCTAGGAATTGCCTTTTTATGACTTGGATCAAACAAGCCTTCGTCTGCCAACCTCTGTTTTAAATGCTCAAACGCTAATGCCAAATCGCCGCGACCCGCTGGCTGCAAACTGTCAGCATAGAGTTGATAAGCACCACTCGCTTCATAAACAGAAATACGACCCGCAGCTACCACCGCATCCCCATCCCCGGGCGAAAAGCGCAGCCGTTCCACCGACGAACGCCACATCACGCATTTCAACTGTGCGCCTGCGTCTTTCAATGTGAAATACAAATGGCCGGAACGCGCACGGGTAAAGTTTGAAATTTCACCACTTACTTCCACGTCTTGCAAGCGGTAATCAATCTCAAACAGCTCCCGAATATATGCTGTTAGATCAGATACACTCCAGGTTTGCTCGTTAAAATCTTGGTTTCCTGCAAAAAAGCCCATAATCCCCTCCTGGGGAAATTATTAGAACATGCGCTCTGATTGTAAAGAGGTTTAGACAATGAGGCAAACAGCCGTTTTCCCCATACAGCCATTGTTTTCATTCAGGATTAAAGGCTGTGCTTTGCCCTCTTCTCCAAGAAAGGCACTCAGCTAGTTTGTCACCAGCGAATCTCATGCTAAAATCTGCCCATATCATCCTGGAGGTGACATCTGGAAAGTTTAGAACTTGCACACATATTAGTCGATGCTATTTTAGACAAAAAAGGCAGCGACATCGTCCTGCTTGACTTACGAGAACAATCGCTGTTCGCTGATTATTTCTTGATTTGCAGTGGTGAAAACCAACGCCAAATTCGAGCCTTAGCTGAAGGACTCCGTATGGAAGCCAAAAAAGAGGCTAATATCATAGCCAAAAGCCTGGAAGGGGTGCCTGAAGCGGGTTGGATCCTGGTCGATTTTAACGACCTGGTCGTCCATGTATTTGATCCCGAAACACGCCATTACTATGATTTAGAAGAGTTGTGGTCTGAGGGACATGTTGTCTTGCGCATGCAGTAAAACTCATCCGCGTTTTATCAATGCCACCTTGCCTCAGATACACCCACAATCTACAGTAGAACAAAAAAGAGCGCCTTATCGGCGCTCTCATTTTTTAACAAGCTGCCAGATGTGATTACTCGCAAATCCAGCTATCTGTATTACGATTCCAATCGACTAGTTCAGACGCATCAAAAAAGAGATTGACTTCTTTGACTGCGTTTTCGGGACTGTCGGAACCATGAACCAAATTGCGGCCAATTTCCATACCAAAGTCACCGCGAATAGTGCCAGGATTGGCAGCAACCGGATTCGTCGCGCCCATAGTGGCACGCGCTGCTGCGATGGCATCATTTCCTTCCCAGACCATCGCCACAATCGGGCCTGAGATGATGTATTCGACTAAGCCTTTGTAAAACGGCCGTTCCTTGTGTACGCCATAATGTTCCTCCGCCAATTCTTGAGACATCTGGATAAATTTCATACCCACCAGCTTCAGACCACGACGCTCAAAGCGGTTAATAATTTCACCGGCCAGACCGCGCTGCACGCCGTCTGGTTTTACCAAAATCAATGTACGTTCCATTTTCTTTCACTCCAAAAAGTTATTGTCAAAATGAAAGGACGAAGAACCTGCCAACGATTCTCCGCCCTTTTTCGAATTTTCAAGATGCGATTTTTTAATCAGCCCCGTTTGTAACCTGATTTTTACATCCGGTCAAGGGCATTCCGATAAGTATCAATCGCTTTGTTAATCTGTCCGTTACGCATATAAGCATCGCCCAACATCCGTCGTACCAATGGTTTGTCTTGATGCAATTCAGCGGCTCTTTCCAGATCAGAAATGACGGTATGCATACTTTCGCCAGCTTCCACCAAACCCTGATAATCATACAATGCCGCATCAATATCACCGCTGGCTAGAGAACTGCGGGCAGCTTCCAACTGTGCCTGATCTAAACCAGTGCTAAAGTCATCTAAATTCAAGTCAGCCAGCACCTGTGCCTCATTTAGCTCAGTCGTGTACATCGAACCGGCAGGCACTTCCTCAGGCAAGCTTAGTTCACCAGTGTCCCGCCTCGCGCGGCTGCCTGACAAGTGATCCGTTTCTTCCAAACCACCTGTACTAATCAGGCTGTCTGTATCAACAGCTTTGGGCAAAGAATCATCTATTAGATCAGATGCTGAGGTTGCCTCCGCTTCAGCGGCCAACCAGCTGCCCATATCGGGTTGCTCTAAGGCATTGAGCCAGCCAGTGTGCCCCATTGAGACTTCGTCATCACTACCCTCATCCCCAGATAACCAATCTG
>JACSSI010000891.1 GCA_014879345.1 Anaerolineae bacterium
ATTATCAGAAACTGCTCCTCGAATCATTTCTGGATCAGTAACATCAGAAACGGTCACTTGAATTGTATAAATGTCTGGCTGTGCACCGGCCGGATCGTCAACATAGGTATGAGTAACTTCAAAATCTTTGATACCCGCTGCCAACTGAATGGCTGGCTGCGTACTATTGCCGTCACCCCAATCAATGAAGAGGGTGTGGGCACCTGCTATATCCGGGTCGGTGAAACTACCGGTTAAGGTAATCGTCTGCCCTTCGGTGATCTCGGTGGGGGTTACAGAGAGGCTTTCTGCGTCAATTACGGGCGGTTCATTGGCATCTTCTATGTAAATGTATACATCATTTGTGCCATTTTTTGTACCTGGATTTGTACCGTTGTCTGTCGCCTGGATAGTGAGGGTGTAGACGTTGGTCGTTTCAAAATCCAGATTGGTATTGTCGAATACCTGCAATAAACCACTGTTGTCGATAGAGAAAATGCCGTCTCCATTACCGCCAATGATGGCAAATGCTACAACCGTTTCCTGCCAGTCCGCATCGTCGGCAGCAACTGTGCCTACGGAACTGCCATCTGCAGCATTTTCTGAAATGGTGAAACTTTGGTCGCCTTCAATTGTTGGCTCATATTCGTTTACGTTTAACAGATTGATGGTGATAGTGGCTGTAGCCGTAAGCGGCTCTGTATCGGAAACGACAACGGTCAGGGTGAAGCCTAGGCCAAGTGTTGTTTCTATGTCAAGGGCGGTGCTATCAAGCACTGTTATATAACCCGTATTAACATCGATACCAAAAACGCCGTCACCTGAACCGCCTGGCAAAATGCCGTATTCCAGGGAGTCTTCCTCGGCATCAGCAGCGATGACAGGGCCAAAGTCATCTGTGCTGTTTTCATCAATCTCAAAGGTCTGGTCTTTGATAATGGGGCCGTCATTAACCGGTGTCACGTTAATCGTAACTGTAGCGATATTGGAAGCTAAACCACGTTCCTCTTCGTGCATTCGTTCAACTGCACGGTATGTAAACGTTACGATTCCCGTAAAGTTTAAGGGTGGCTCGTACTCAAAGGAGCCATCAGGGTACAAGTCGAGCAGCCCCATCGAAACAGGCGTTTCAAGAACGGCCGTTAACGGATCATTTTCTATATCAGAATCCCCATTCAGAATACCATTTTCTGCATCTACAATCAATGGCGTGTCTTCAGGAGTCTCATAATTGTCATCATCTGCCAGCGGCGGATCATTTTGTGGCTCAACTGTGATGGTAACTGTGGTTTCTTTTGAAAGGAGATTGGTTGGCGGCGTGATACCGTTGTCTTGAGCCTGGTAGGTAAAGGTGACGATACCATTAAAGTTTAGGGTTGGTGTGTAGATGAATGTACCATCTTCGTTGAAGGACAAGTCGCCATTTGATACGGTTGAAACGAGAACGGCCGTTAATAGATCATGTTCCGGATCGTAATCATTGTCTAGCACACTTACTTCATCTACATCCCACGTTGTGTCTTCCCCAGTTGAATAGTTATCAGGTTCAGCTACAGGGGGTTCGTTTACGTTATCAAGGTTAACAACAACTGTGGCTTCATCAGATAATTCACCAGCATCCCATACTTTAATGATAAGGGTGAAAGTTTGTATCGCTTCAAAATCAAGCGCACTGCTATTTGCAACTCTGAGTTCGCCTGCACTGTTTACAGAGAAGGCATTGTCGGTATTGCCATCGATAATTTCGAAAGTGAAATCGGTCTCGCCGTCTACGTCTGACACATTCAAAGTGCCAACCACTGTATCAAAGGCAGCATTTTCAGCCACAGACCATGTTTCATCGTCTACGACCGGAGGATCGTTTTCATTACCAACGGTGATAGTCACGGTGGCTGGCTCAGAAGAGAGCGCTGGATCCCCGTCGTCAAGAACATAATAGGTGAAGGTATCTGTTCCAGCAAAGTTGAGCGTAGGTGTGTAAATAAATGAGCCGTCTGCGTTTAACGTAAGGGCGCCGTTACCGGGTCTGGAATTAAGAAACGCTTCCAGATTATTATTTTCAGGGTCTGTGTCATTGCTCAAAACGCCAGGAACATCCACAAACAATGGTGTTTCTTCAGTGGTAGCATAATCAGGATCATCAACGGCCGTTGGCGCATCATTTGTACCGGTAACGGTAATATAAACGGTAGCCACATTAGACAGCAACGAACCTACGCCGTCATCTTGAGCCTGGTAGGTAAAGGTGTCTACGCCATCAAATCCAGTGTCGGGTGTGTAGGTAAATGTGCCATCCAGGTTGAGTGTTATCTCGCCATTGACTGGTTTGGTAGCGTTAACGGCCGTTAACCCATCCCCATCCATGTCCGAATCATTAGCCAACACAGTAGGTGTCGTGATAGTGAG
>JACSSI010000892.1 GCA_014879345.1 Anaerolineae bacterium
GTCACGGCGGTACTGCCTTGAGGTGAGATAAACTTCCGTATGCACACTATAAACACAAACGGCCGTTCCCCCCACATCTAGTCTCGCCTTGGTTGCAATCCGCATTTGCTGATTTGCAGGATGACGACGGGGTAAGATCAGCTTTTGTGTGCGCAGAATCGGCCAGCGCGTGAGAATGGCATTACCGAAGTTTTTATTATGCTTATGCACAGAGGCTGGATAGTAGACATAATCCATTTTCAGGGCTTGGGCAACGCGGTCTGTACCCTCCTCATCCATCTCTTGCAACAAAACCACATCTGCCGGGGGAATTTGGCGCAAGTCTTCAATCGCTTCATCAATGAACTCAGCGAAATTGATATTATAGGAAACGGCCGTTATCACCCCGCCAAATTGAGCAGCAGTAGCCGAATAACTGCCTTCAAACTTAGGCGAATCTGGTTCTTCATAATTCTGCATCACAAAGCGATCAAGCATACGGGCATTATAAAGAACCCAACTGAATTGAGCTAATAGTTCATCAAAATTGCGCTAACGAGGTACGAGGTACGAGGCACGGGTCAATTACCATAAACTACCCGTCAATCGTAATAAATATAATCCAAAACCAACATCAACGAGGTGATTCGATACACCCGCTCAGGAAGCGCCGGAACGCCCTTGAGCCTGGCATCACGGTCAAGCCAAAGCCCCAAGCCATAGCCCCCCGACGCCACAGCTCCAATCGCATCTACATATAAATCATTACCCACAAAAACACACGCTTCTGGCTCAAACCCCATCCTGACACAGGCTGTCTTAAATATCGTCTTAGTCGGTTTATGAACCCCTTCCTCCTGACTAAGAATAATATGTTCCGGCTGCACAAACTGCCCCAAAGTCTCTTCTATCACAGGCCGAATTTGCCGGGAATGGTTGGAAATGATACCAATCGCAATGCCTTGCTTCTTGAGCCATTTCAACAAAGGCAGCGTATCCTCATACAAACTATGTGGCAAAAAGGAGTAGGCATCATAAAGACGATTTACCAATTCCCAATCCAATTCCATATGATCCAGTTGGGCTAAAACGTCTTTATAAAATTGGGCAATTTCTCGCTGGGTTTGTTTTTTACCAATACGTTTAAGTTGTCCTGTTTCTACATTTTTGTTGTATGTGTGGATCGCTTCCTCAACTTCTGGCAGCGTATACGGCAAGCCCTCTTTTTGAAAAAGCGCTGTCAGCCGTTCTTCCGGCGAAACATCACCAATTACACGAGTCAGAGTTAAATCCCAATCAAACAATACACATTTATAGTTATCACTCATACTTATTCAGATCCTGCTTTGCAGTGAGACTGGCATTCACGATGCCGCGTCTGTATCAACCGAGTATTGCAATAAGTTGCAGTGGATTGTAAGAATCAACCAGGAGTGTGTCTATGCAGGAGGCGTGATTTTTAAGCGCACTATACAGAAATTCACGCTTTCTTTGCGGTAACTTTCTTAAAAACAAAACCGGCTTCACGTAATTGTGAAGCCGGTTTTGTTTTATGATGCCGGTGTGGGCGTTTCTGTAGCGGGCGGTGCTATCGTTTCTAGGGGAGGAGGTGTAGTTGTTGGTGTCAACGCAGGTGTTTCCACTGTAGCAGTGGGGATTTCTGTGGTTGGTGTCACCGATGGTTCAGCGGTCGTTGTAGCTGTAGGCGTTGGTGTGACAGAAGCCGTCGGCGTCTCTGTAGGCGTCGGTGTGGGTGTTGGCGTGGGCTGTTTTTTGTTGAGCAGCACCCGCGTCTCAAGCGAAACGGGATCATTATCTGGGGTATATGGATTATCTGGCCCCAAAATTGTGACCCGGATCGTGACTGGCCCATCATATTCATTCGTTAACACATCCCAAATAGCCAGCAACCCGTTTTCAACCTGTTCACCACGGCGCTCTTGCACAGCCCCCCAGCCACCAGGGTCATGGCTGATGCCCCAATCGACAAGGTAGCCGCCAAAATTGGGGCCTTTTGCCGTACCATGAATCTCGATGGAATCCGTGACTTCATCGTTGTTTTGCGGCTGGCTGATAGCCACTTCCGGGCGCGGCGTGTTATCGTCGCATTCCTGTTCTGGCGGCAAGGTTAGCGGGATGGGGATGCTGCGTTGTGCTGCCCAGGCTTGCCCGCCAAACGTTTGCTCTAACCAACGCTGTGCATTTGTGCGTTCACGCTGGATGACTTCGCCATTACCGCTAACAAGCAGTTGGAAGAAGTTGGCTTCATACACAGATTCGCTGCATTTATCGTTGGCGCGTAGGTTTGTCCATAAGTCGATAGCAACTTTTTGCAGGAAATCCTGATCGGCGTCTAAGGGCGGTTGATTGCCAGCAAATTGTTCAATAATACGGCTCTGGCA
>JACSSI010000893.1 GCA_014879345.1 Anaerolineae bacterium
ACCGCATCATCGAATCCACTGGTTTCATCAAAACAATCGGCGTACTGAACGTAGAACGGAGCAGCCATATAGATGCCGTCAAGCCACATTTGGTAAGAATAAATCTTTTTATGCCAGAAGCCTCCCTCACTTGTTCGGGGTTGTGTCTTGAGTTGACCCATCAGCAAGTGTAAGGCTTGTTGGTATCGCTTATCGCCCGTCTTTTGATACAGGCGGAACAAGAGTTTGCCGGTGTTGATTTGATCAAGGTCGTAGTCTTGGGGGTTGTACGTGCGAATGCTGCCATCTGGTTGTACAAGTTGCTCAATATTGCGTTTGATATACTCAAGGTACTTTTTGTTGCCTGTGTCCAGCCAGACTTGCTCAATCCCCTTGAGTACCACTCCTGACTCATAACCCCATCTATCCGCTAAGACAGGTTGCCGCTTCATGCAAGAATCTGCCATGCGCACAGACCATAAATCAATATCCGATACCTGCTCCATCTGATGATTTAACTGGGCGGACTCAGTTGTTCCCTGTGCAGAATTAGATATGTTGGCGGTCATCTTCCTTGTTTCTCTCGTGCTTAGATAGGGTCTCGCTACTGTCAATAAACAAGTATCGACAAGCTGACTTCTGAACCAAATTTAGTATATTGTTTTTGGGGGTGGACTAGGGAACACAAAGGGTGGATAAAACTAACAGAAAGACCCCAAGATTTCTGACTATAATCTAATCGAGTTCTTTTCAGGCTAAAAAGATGTTCAGGGTTTGGGCTGTTCTCTAAACTCGCTCGGGGAAAGACCGGTTATCTTGTGGAAAACCCGGCTAAAGTACTTTGGGTCATTGAACCCAACTTGGGCAGCAATACTCTTGACACTATCATGCGTGTGGCGAAACAATTCTTTCGCCTGACTAACACGAAAGCGGTTTAAATAATCCCACGGTGATAGACCCAATTCCTGGTTGAACAGGCTACTGAAATAATTATTGCTCACACCAACCGCCTCGGCAATCTCCCAACGCGCCAGAGGGCGCGTATAGTTCTGGTGCATATAGGCGACGGCGCGTTTGACTAGTGTGCTCGTCTGTGGCGGCAACGATTCAGCGCCAAATAAGGAGCGGTGTAAGGCGGCAACGATCTCATCATCAGTCAGGACGCCTTTGCTTTGCACAACAACATGCGTATGCCGCTCGATACGTTTGACATCATCGAGATTGAGTACTTTGCTGGTGAGAATAACAACAGGCACAGCTAGGGTGTGCGGATTGGCCCGCATTCGATCAAGCACGTCAAAGCCATCCATCTCCGGCATCATCAAATCCAGTAATACCAGACTGGGGGTCTGGTATTCCATAGCTGCCAGCGCTGCCACGCCGTCATTTACCGCACAAACGGGATAGCCCGGCAACCCTTGCTCAATCATATTCTGGTGGGTTTGCCGCGCAACGGGGTCGTCGTCTACTATCAGGATGGGGGCAGTTGTTTCTTGAGGACATAAGGCATTGATGGCGTCTAACAAGGTGGGGGCGTTGATTGGCTTGCTCACCATGCTGGTCAGCCCGATTGAACGCTTGGCCGATTCGCCCTGTCCATACAGGATGAACGGCAACTGGCTCAAGCGGGGATGATTGCGTATTCGCCGCACCATCGCCCATTCGTTTGTACTGGCTCCTGCTAAATCCCACGCCAGTGCAGCCGGTTGAACATTGGATAGTACAGCGTCCAGGTCATCGCCGGTACGCAGTCTTTGAATGATAAGCCCCTGTCGCTGACCCATTTCGACGATCTCGGCAGTGGGTTGATCTGTAGCTGTAATCAACAACAACACGGGTTGGGTCTGTTCGTTAACAGGCTCTGTTTTATCGGCCAGGTTGGGCAAGGGGATATAAACGTGAAATATGCTGCCGCCTCCCGGTCGGCTCTCCAGCTTCATCGAACCACCGTGCAAGGCAACCAGGCGGCGCGTGATGGACAAACCCAGGCCAACCCCCTCCGGCCTTCGACCAGCACGTTCCATCGTCACAAACGGTTCAAAGATACGCTCTTGCATATCCGGCGATATACCTTCGCCCATATCCTGAACCCACAGGTGCAGGTGTGGCGGTTCGATTTGAGCGCCAAGAATAATCTCTCCTTTTTCCGTAAACTTGCGTGCGTTACTCAGCAGATTGAGCAGAATTTGGCGCAGGCGCACCGGGTCAGCCTGGATCAAAGGCAAGCGATCCGGCAATTGCAACTGCCAGGTCACGGCCGGATCAGTTCCTGAATGGGCAATGCTGTCAAAAGCATCCTGGAACAAAATGTGCGGGTCAAGCAGTTCCAGGTAAAGATCCAATTCGTCTATCTCGGCGCGGGAGAGGTCAAGCAAATCATTGACAACCCGCAGTTGGTG
>JACSSI010000894.1 GCA_014879345.1 Anaerolineae bacterium
CTACCGCCTTTGCCTTCGACAAGCTCAGGCGTCGGCTTGTTGGTTAAATTACTTTTGTGACAGTGTATTTAAAAGGAGTTGTGGGTCATGGAAAAGTGGACATCTGCTACGATTGCAACCAAATATTGGCATCAGTTAGAAAACGGCCGTTTCCAATGCGACCTCTGTCCCCGTGAATGCAAGCTGCAAAACGGACAGCGCGGCATGTGTTTCGTACGCATGGCCCTGGATGACCAAATTGTGCTCACCACCTACGGCCGTTCTTCCGGCTTCTGCATTGACCCCATTGAGAAAAAGCCGCTCAACCACTTCTATCCCGGCACATCCATCCTCTCCTTTGGCACCGCTGGCTGCAACCTGGCCTGCAAATTCTGCCAGAACTGGGACATCAGCAAATCACGCGAATTTGATACCCTTGCCGATTCAGCCAGCCCCGAAACCATCGCCCACGCCGCCAAAGAACTCGGCTGCCGCAGCATCGCCTACACCTACAACGACCCCACTATCTTCATGGAATACGCCGTTGATGTGGCACAGGCATGTCATGAACTGGGCATCTACTCCGTCGCCGTCACAGCCGGTTACATCCACGAGCAGCCCCGCCGCGATCTGTATGCCCACATGGACGCAGCCAACATCGATCTCAAAGGGTTCACTGAAGCGTTTTACCAAAAGTTGTGTGCAGGCAGTCTGACGCCCGTTTTGGACACGCTGCTTTACCTCAAACATGAAACAAACGTCTGGTTTGAGATTACCAACTTGCTCATCCCCGGCGAAAACGATTCAACCGCTGAACTGGAGGCGATGACACGCTGGGTGGTCGAGGAACTTGGCCCAGATGTTCCCATGCACTTCACCGCTTTCCACCCCGACTACAAAATGCGCGACATCCCACGTACCCCAGCCGCCACCCTCACCCGCGCTCGTCACATCGCCCTGGAAAATGGGGTGCGTTTTGCCTACACAGGCAACGTTTATGATGCAGACGGCGGCAGCACTTACTGCCACGTCTGCGGCACAAAACTGATTGGGCGGAACTGGTATGTGCTGGGTGAATGGGGGCTGGATGAAAACGGCCGTTGTCGTTCCTGCCACACCCCATGTCCCGGACATTTCGCGCCAAAACCAGGCAGTTGGGGGTCTCGTCGCCAACCGGTACATCTCGCTAATTTCAGGTAAAATCAGCCCATGATCGATTACAAAACTACCCCAATTTCCTTAGAATCACATGTTTTAGACCGCGAGGGTTGCCCGATTCATTATTGGGTGGGCGGTGCTGCAAAACGGCCGTTACTCGTTTTCATGCACGGCGCTACCATGGATCATCGTATGTTCAATGCCCAGGTCGAGGCCCTGGCAGCAGACTATCGGGTTTTGGTGTGGGATGCACGGGGACATGGTCAGTCTACGCCCGTTGGCGCTGGCTTTAACCTCGATTTGTGTGCGCGGGATATGTTGGCCGTGTTGGATGCGGTTGGGGTGGAAACGGCCGTTATCGGTGGACAATCTCTCGGCGGCTACATCGCCCAGACACTGTATCGCATCGCTCCCCAACGCGTACAGGCCATGATTGTCATCGGCTCCACACCCATCGCCAAAGCATACAGCAAACTGGAAATGTGGACATTAAAAGCCACCATGCCCCTGTTCAATGTGTGGCCGTATGGCAATTTCGTCAACATGGTGGCGACAAACACCGCCATCACACCCGCCGTCCAGGAATACGCCCTTGCCGCCGCCAGCCAAATCAACCGCGATGATTTTTTGACCATTTGGAAAGCCGTCACCCTGGCCGTTGATGACAAAGGGCTGCCAAACTTCACCATTGATGTGCCTTTGCTGCTGATACACGGCGACCAAGACAAAACTGGCACCATCAGGCGTGATATGCCCTTGTGGGCAGCATGGGAACCACAAGCCACATACCACGTCATTCCACACGCTGGACACAATGCCAATCAAGATAACGCCGCATTTACCAACGAAACGATACGCACATTTCTAAATGAAACTGCCTTGTAAATGGCTGTTCAACCAGCCAATTTTAGATAAACTCACAATCAAATAATGTAGGGAAACGGGAAGCCAATTCACTCACAAACCCATCTCCATTCAATCAGGAAAATTAACCATGAAAGACATCAAAAAATTGATCACACAAATGACTCTCGAAGAAAAAGCATCACTCTGTTCCGGTCTCAATTTCTGGTATCTGAAAGAAATCGAACGCCTGGATATCCCCTCCATCATGGTCACAGATGGCCCGCACGGCCTGCGCAAACAAGAAGGCAGTGGTGACCACATTGGCCTGAACGAAAGTGTACCTGCTACCTGCTTCCCCACTGCGTCCGCCCTGGCTGCCAGTTGGAACCGT
>JACSSI010000895.1 GCA_014879345.1 Anaerolineae bacterium
GGCGCGGCCAAAGCTGGTTTTAACTGCGCGTTCGTTCTGGTCTACTGTGAAGAAGCCAGAGAGGACGTAGCGCAGGAAAAACCAGGCAAAGAAGCCGAGGATGATGCCTGGACAAACGGAAGCCAAGGGTGACATAGGGGTTTACCTCCTGTACTGCTTGATACTGCTGACATTAATAATTGTGGATGTTCCAGGTAAATGATAATGGATTTATGGTTTCAGGGAAAGATGGTTTCATCATGAATCTTACAGATACTGAGCAAGCGTATCGTTTATTAGATTGAGAAGGGGTTCTGGTTCATTCAGGAAGTAAAAGTGGTTGCCATGAAAGATGTGGGCGGTAAATTCACCAGTGGTGTGTTGTTCCCAGGCGAAGATGTCTGCTTGGGTTGCATCGTGATCGTCGTCGCTGCCAAGGGCGGTGATGGGGATGTCTAAGGGGGGGTGGGGTTGGTATTGGTATGTTTCCCAGGCTGTGAAATCGGCACGTAAAGCAGGCAGCATCATTGCTACTAATTCTTTCATTTCAAAGAATTTGTCTGGTGTGCCGCCCATCTTTTTTATGCGATCTAGAAATATTTGGTTATTGGCCTGGTGTACGGGCGGGTTGAGGGGAGGCCGATGAGGCGCACGATGGCCTGATAGCAGCAGGTGTAGTGGCAGTGGTCTTTTGTTTTCACGCAAGTAGCAGCACAATTCAAAGCAGACTAAGCTGCCCAGACTGTGGCCGAAAAGTATATATGGCTGTTGCAAATGGGGTATGAGCATTTCGGCCACGGATTCGACGATGGTGGATACGTGAGTGAGGGTTGGTTCGCGGAGGCGTGTTTCTCTGCCTGGCAGCCGCATGATCCACATTTCTACTTCAGGTGGGATTTGTTTTGCCCATTTTTGGTAGATGACGGTGCCGCTGCCTGCGGGTGGGAAACAGATCAGGCGTAGTTTGGGCGTGGTGACGTACTTTGGGCAACTTACCCATTGTGTTGTCAGTGTTTCTGGGGTCATGTGTGATTACGCCTGTGCTTTGCTTTTTGCTTGCAGCATTTGTGCGATTTCTTCGTCTGTCAGGTTTGCTAATTTTACATGGATAACGGCCGTTTTCTCTATTCGTTGGCGCTGAGTTGGATCAGATACTAGTATTTCTGCCAAATGGGCGATTGTGGGTAAATCAAAAAAGTCTCGAAGAGTTAGTTTGAATTTAAATGTTTCGGAGATTCGCGCTAAAACACGAGTAGCCAACAGGGAGTGACCGCCGATCATAAAGAAATTATCCATCACCCCTACTTTATCCAGGTTTAAGACCTCAGCCATAATTAGTGAGACAGCTTCTTCAACAGGATTCCTTGGTGCCACGAACTGAGCGTCTAAATTGTTGCGTGTCAGGTCTGGTGAAGGCAGGGCTTTGCGATCTACTTTACCATTAGGCATGAGTGGTAAGGCATCTAGCAGGGTGAATGAAGCCGGGATCATGTAAGCGGGCAGTGTGTCCAGTAAATATTCATGGAGTTGGTCTATCTGAATATCTTCGTGGGCAATGAGATAGGCTGCTAATTGTCGGTCTCCAGTGGCTGGCTCGTATGCGATAACGATTGTTTGCTGAATGAGTGGATGTTGGGTTAGTGCTGCTTCAATCTCTCCTAACTCGATTCGATACCCTCGTATTTTGACTTGATCATCGGAGCGGCCCATGAATTCCAGATTGCCGTCTGGCAGGAAGTTCACCAGATCGCCGGTGCGGTATAAACGGCCGTTACCAAATGGATTCTTTATAAACTTTTCGTCAGTTAACTCAGGTCGGTTTAGATACCCCCGTGCTAACCCGGGGCCGCCTATCATTAACTCCCCGGTGATGCCAATTGGCACGGGTTGCAGGGCAGCATCCAGGACGTAGATGTCATAATTTGGCAGGGGACGCCCAATCAGAACCCCTTTGGAAATTGTTTCTGTGGCGTGGCCGGCTTTGGCTTCAAACATGGTAGTGACGACGGTGGCTTCGGTGGGGCCGTAGGTGTTGAGCAAGCGCACATCAGAATTGACGTTTTTCTGCCACTCGTTTAATGCCTGTTCATTGGCTTTTTCACCGCCAATGAGAACCAGTTTTACGCTGTCGGGCAGGGTTAATTGGTCTGTGGTTAGGCTTGCCGTTAAATGGTGCCAAAAGGCAGTAGGCAAATCGAGGACGGTGATACCCCATTCTGCACATTTTTTGAGGAAGTTGTCCATGGTGTCGATCATGGTTTCGGTGCGCAAAACGAGGGTGCCGCCCTGGGTGAGACAGGGGAAGATTTCTTCTACGGCTGTGTCAAAGGCGATGGTGGCAAATTGCAGCACGCGGTCATTGCCTGTGATGGGGTAGTCGGTTACTGCA
>JACSSI010000896.1 GCA_014879345.1 Anaerolineae bacterium
GGTGAAGCTGCTTTGGTTTTGTCGGCCTGCATTGTCGGTGACAACGGCCGTTATCTTCATCTCGCCGCCCTTGGTGGTGTCAAAGGTGCAGGTCACCGGTTCGCTGGCCGAGGTGACGGCACATTCTTGCGGGTCAATCTCTTCTTCCACCCACTGCCCATCACGCAAATTCCATTCCAGACGGGATGCCGTCACCACAACTGGTACGCCAGCCACCGCATTGCCATCAATATCGGTGACAATGATTTCGATTTCCAGCGGCTCTCCTTGCTCCACAAAAGTGGTATCACTGCGCAGTCCCACATACAGGTCAGCCGGATGCACCAGCAAATTGGTGGACGACGCCCACGCCTGCCGGTTCACATCCATGACGCTGGCTTCGGCGTTGACGGAGAAGGGTTGATTGCCTTCCATCGCTTCAAAGTTGATTTGCAAATAATGTTGGCCAGCGGCGTCGGTGACGCCGCTAAAGGTTTCCACGATTTGGTCGCCGTATCCAGGGTCGCCCGGATAAAACTCAATATATGGCTCGGCATAATAATCATCGTAAAAGCCAATCGTGACCCACCAGGGCGTCCATTCGCCAAAGACAAAGTCTGACCAGTTGGGCGGTGAATAGGAACCAGGGGTGGAGGTCACAGTCCAGGTGGTGTCGGCGTTGGGCAAGGGGCCGCCGGCAAAGTAGCTGGCGGTCACGGCCACGGTCGCCGCATCTCCCACCACATAGGGGCCTTCGCTTTCCTGCCGCGCCGCCACTTCAAATTCGGGACGGCGGAACTCTTGAATTTGGAATTCATGACCCGCGTCATTGCCATAGGGGATGCCGCTGCCACCTGCTTGCAAACTGATATAGGCATAACCCAGGTTGCTGTTTTCGGGCAGGGTGAAGGCAAAATCGAAGCCGCCCAAGCCATCGACAGCGGTAGCGCCATTGGTAATTTCGTTGCCCTGAGAACCGTAGACCTGGTAGGTAACGCTGGTCTGGTTGCCGGGCAGCTTGATAGCGCCGGAACCTGCTTGAATGTGACGCAACCAGCCTTTAACATGCACTTCTTCGCCGGGGCGATACATGGTGCGGTCGTCAAAGATATGCCAGCGCAGTTCGTCTTGTAACGGCCGTTGTTGCCAGCCATAATCGTCCCAATATTGCGGATTGGCAGGCAGGATGGCACTGTCGTTGCCCAGAGTGGCGACGAGGTATTGAATACCGCTACCTGGCAATTGAATCGTAGCGAGACCTTGTTGTCCGGTTTGGCTAACACTGCCGTTATTGGGGGCTACATTGACACCTGCCAACGGCGCACCGTCTTGCAAATCGGTTGTCCACACGATGAGCTGGGTGGGGTCTACGATGGCATCGACGCCGATTTGGGTGGCTTGCACCCAGGTCTGCACCGTCTGGCTGCGCTCTTCCCAGAAATCTGAGAAGCGGCGCGGCGGCTGCACCACAACGATGAGGTGGCCGGTTTCGCCATCAAGTGCCTGGGAGAGGGAAACGGCCGTTTCTGTCAGCACATCCTCTTCGCCATTGGTATTGATCGTTTCATCATAAACCAGTCGGCCGGGCGGGGGCGGGTTCGATTCAAACTGTTCCAGTTCTCGCCGATACTCCACGTAAGCAGGCCAATCTGCCGGACTAACGGCGTAGGCTTTCACGTCCAACTTGTCTTCGTTCATGGTGTAGACGGTAAGCTGCGGTTCGCTGGCGCTGGGATCAAGCGTCACCAGCATATCTTGCGGCCCACTGAGGAAGGGGCGCGAACTGGTCACTTTAAAGGCGACTGTTTCGTCCTGCCCCAACGTTTGCCCAAAAGCATCTTGCATGTTGCCGTCAATGGTGACTTTATAGGTGGTGCGGCCTTGTGTCATGCCCTGAATGGTGAGCGTATTATAGGAAGGACGTATCACCAATCCTGGCAGGGCTGGTTCCACCTGCACCATTGTCTCGCTGAAGCTGTTCAGGTCGATGGGATTGTTGAAATAAATATCAAAGGGGGTCAACGGATAACATTCGTCCCAGCCACAATGGCTTTCGTCAATGCGGAAGGGGGCGTAGGTGTAGAAGTTGAACGATTGGGCTTCTGTAGTAGTCAGCGGCCCTTCGGCGGATGGTGTGCCGGAGTTGATGGTCACGTCGATAGACGCATCTGCGGGGAACGGCTGTTGGGGATGCAGCGCCAGCCAGTAACCGTCCCGCGTGTTTTCCACAAGGCGGGAGACGTGTTCATCCGCTTCAATTTCTGCGGGTGTGGCAAGGCGCATGGGGTGGGATTGGCCGTTGGCGTTGACCTGGATGGTGTTGAGAACGGCCGTTTCGTCAATCAACTGATCGAAGGCAATAAAGATAACGGGGTCGGTCGGCTGC
>JACSSI010000897.1 GCA_014879345.1 Anaerolineae bacterium
TACTGGCTGGGGGCGGCCGTGCATTTTCTTGGCTTTGATTTCAGCGCGGCGCTGCGGCTGTTGACGTGGTTGATGCTCTTTGCAGCGGGTTGGGGCGGCTACAATTTGGGTCGCCGTTATTTTAATGCGGCTGGCGCGTTTATTACGGCGCTGGCTTACCTGTTTGCGCCGTACCTGATTTTTAACGCCACCCAGCGCGGCGCCTTTCCGGAACTGTTGGGACTGGCGCTCTTGCCCTGGGCGCTGGCAGCGGCTGATGTGGCGCTTATTAGACGGACACCACGCAGTTTGGTAACGGCCGTTTTCATCTTCTCCCTGCTCATGCTCTCCCATAATATCATCCCCAACTTTGGTTTCGTCCTTTTGCTGGGGTTGGCCTTGAGCCGCAGCCAAAGCGTTCAACCTCGCGCCTTGTGGCAGGCTTTGTGGCCCGCGTTGGTGGTGATTGGTCTGACGCTGCTGGTGACGGCGTTCTTTTGGCTGCCTGCCTACGTGGAACTGGACTTTACCCAGGCTCGCCGCGTCGATTCCCCTTTTAGCAATTGGCCCCGCTATGATCAGCACTTCGTCCAGCCCGATGACCTGCTGGGCTTCCCCGAAGAACCGGCCGATCCCGCGCTGACCAATCCGCCCCTCAGCCTCAAACTGGGCGCGGGGCAAACGCTGCTGGCGCTGGTGGGCGTATTTTTGAGCTTGGCGCTGGCGGCGTATCGGCGGCCCTGGTTTTGGATGTGGGCCTTGATAACGGCCGTTTGTCTTTTTCTCGCCGCGCCCGCTTCTGGTGGGGTGTGGCGGCTGCTAGCCCTGCCTGAGTTTGTGCAGCTTCCCTCTCGCTTTTTGGGGCCAGCCAGCCTGGGCGTGGCGGTGCTGGCTGGCATCATGGGCGACTGGTTAGGCAACCGCCTGGAAACGTTCCGTTGGCCGCAAGACTTCCATCTCGATTTCATTTTGACCACTGGTTTTTATGGCTTGGGCGCGATTTTCGTGGCGGTATCGGGCTGGTTTTGGCTTTACCCGGTGCTCTGTCCCGCGCCTGTCGCGCCCCATGCGGCGACGGTGGCGCAGGCGACCGAGTGGAACAGCGAGGGCGCGGTTTCCCGCTGGGGCGGCGATTCGCTGGGCGAGACATTGCCGCGCTGGGTCGATGTGCTGCCTGACCCCGATGCCTTCATGCCTGCCTACGAAACAGGGGAAGCAATCAACCGGCTCATGCTGCCAGAAACGGCCGTTCTTCACACCTGGACTACGAGCGCCAAAGGAGACAGCTACACCCTGCATCTGGCGGAACCGACAACGCTTACCTATCGCACGTTCTACGCCCCTTATTGGCGTGCTGAAATCAACGGCCAGCCCGCCGCCCTCTCGCCGCGAGCTGGCGATGGCCTGATTCAAGTTGCGGTTCCAGTGGGTGAGGTTGCCCTTTCGTTTGCCTTTGGCCCGACGCCGCTGCGGGTATGGATGCTGATTGTGAGTGGGATAACGGCCGTTCTGCTGCTCATTTGGGGCTGGCGGTCTGGCAAAACGGCCGTGGCTGCCCTCGCTCCACCGTCGCGCCGTCAGTGGGGCTTGTTTGGCGGCATTGTCTTGGTGTTGTGGCTGTTGTTCGCTTATGTCAACTTAACCGACAACCCGATTCGCGCCGACCGTTTTGTGAACGGCCGTTTGGCGGGTATTTCCAATCCCCTGCAAATTTCCTTTGGCGGCGAGTTTACTTATCTCGGTTATGACGGGCCGGCCAGCCAGCCCGCCGATCAGCCCATCTGCCTGACCCAATATTGGACGGCCGAGAACGCCATTGGCGTACCTTACCGCTTCCGTCTGCGTCTGGCTGACGAAGCGGGGAATGTGTGGCATGGGCCGTTTGCCCGTCCCGCCAGCTATGCCGACTTGCCCGGTAAACCGGGTTGGCTGGTGGGCAGTTATGTGCGCGACGCTTATGAATTCACGCTGCTGCCAGGCACGCCGCCGGGCGTCTATTGGCTGGAAGCGAGCGCCTTCCGCAGTGATACGGATTTGTTGCTGCTGCCTGCTGGGGTGGAAACGGCCGTTGATCCCGCCTGGGCCAGAGTGGGACAGCTTCAAATTACGCCAGGAAACTGGGAACCAACCGCCGCCAACGCCCAGGTTGATACCTTTGTGCCTACTTTGCTTGCCAAAGTGGCGGTCACTGAGCTTGCCGAAGTGCCAGGGTTAACGCTGCTAGGTTGGACAGTGCCAGATGTCGTTTGGCGACCGGGTGAATTAGCGCAGGTTGATTTGCTTTGGCAGGGTGATTCTGTCATTTGGGATGAACAAGTGACGGCTGAATTGGCGTTGGTGAATGAAGACGGGGAGCAGGTGGCAGAAACGGCCGTTCCCATTGGC
>JACSSI010000898.1 GCA_014879345.1 Anaerolineae bacterium
AATATTACCCGCCTGCGCCGCAACAGAATCCATGACAACCACCCGCTGCTCTTTAGCACTGTCTGTATCGTGTAAAACGGCAACAACTTCCTGCCCATTGAACTCGGTATACGCAATTTGGGTTTCATCGGGAGAAAGAGCCAGATTCCAGGTTAAGCCTGTATCAAGCAAGGTATCAACCGAGCCATCGGTCACATCCAGCCGATATAAATCCATGCCATTGTTGAAGATGGCACAACCGTCTACTGCAATTTTGTTGCTGTAATAGAGATAACGGCCGTTTGCCGACCATTGTTGAATCACAGGATAAGCCAATCCCAGCCCGTAACCACGCCATTCTGCAATGGGTGTCCAGGTAGTTTGCCCATCAGTGGCACTCAATGTTGCATAGAATTTTTCTTCACTATCAACAATAGTAGGTTCGGACTGGGTAACGGTGGCTTGCCAACTGCCGTCCGGTGAGACAACCGTTTGCTGTGCGGCAATGGGCAAATCCTCCACGTTCACTGGAGAGGAGCCAGATTCTGGAGTCACCTCAATCTCGTGCGCCACTTCAGGCAAAGCGACTAAGTCAGCCAGAGAGGTGACACCGAGTATCCAACTGCCTGGGGGGAGGTCTAACTTGAATGTTTGCTGGCTGGGCAAGTCGTAAAGGCGTGTGCCCTCGTTGACGCCAAAGACAAACTGGTTGTTGTTGGCCCAATAGGGTTCTTTGCCCTGACTATCGATGAGAGTAGTATTGCTGCCATCGGCGGCAATGAGCCACATGCCAGACCCTTCAACCCCGTTGGCCCATACTTCTAAGGCCAGCCACTGCCCATCAGGACTCCAAGTGGGTGAAGGGACAAGTGCACCAAAACGAGCCGGATCCCAGTCGAATATCTGCATGGCCGTTTGTGTTTCCAAATCATACACCTGCACGCCAACCCGTTCGCCAGTGGAGGCCAACCAGGACATTTTATTGCCGATGGGCGACCAGGCGGGGTTGAAGAGCGGGCTGGTTATCATCTCGTTTTGAGCGGTGAATGTGGTCTGATCAAAAGTTTGTAAGCCGCTGTCGGGGTGGTAGAGGCGACCCGTTAAGATATCACCCTGACCGGCGGCAAAGACATCAAACGCGCTGCGATTATAATCAGCCAACATGGCGGGACGGCCGCTGGAGAGGCTCGTTTCATCCAGGATGGTCACTTCGCCACTCTCAATGTTAATTGTCGTGATATGGCCGTTGTTGGGCCCCTCCGCTTCGCTGGGGTCGAGCCAGACGCCAGTGAACAAATTGTTCTTGTCTGCCCACATGAGGAAGCCGGATAGGTTGTAGTCGGGGGCAAGCTGCTGTTGTTTACCGCTGGCGATGTCAATCAGCCACAGGTCGTTGTTGTCGAGGGTAAGGTAGGCGGCGTGATGGCCGTCTGGCGAAACACGCAGGTTGGGAATGCTGGCCGCTTCGGCGTTGAGCAGTTGCTGGTGTTGGCCGTCAGCTTGTATCTGGTAAACACCTTCGTTCCAGATGGTGTAGATGGTGCCGATGGGGGCATTTGTGATGGGCATATACATGTCGGCGAAACGGCCGTTTGTATACAAAAACGCGCTCCAAACATAACGGCCGTCTTCTTCTGTTATGAACAAAATGGCCTCTTCGCCGCCGTTCTGCCCCCAGCCTGTGCTGTGTAAAGCGGCGACAAACTTGGTGTCGGGGGCAAGCATGGTGTCGGGGGGCTGCTGTAGCATTTCAGTTATTTCGTCCAGGCTGAGATGGGTGAATTGTACGGAAAGCGGGGCATGGATACCGTTATTTTGTAATTGGCTGATGGCTTGTTGGGTGTTCAGCGTTGACCATTCAGACAGCCACGCTCCAATCGCAAACGGATCGTTCATGAAGGCTTGCATGGCGGCGGTGTCCTGGTTGGTAACAGCCGTTTTTAATTCTTCAATAAACGCCTCTAAATCATCGTCGGTGTCGGTTGCGGGAACGGCCGTTTCTGCCGGCGCGTCAGTTGGTTGTGAGGTAACGGCTGGTGTGCCCGTTGCCGCTGGTTCGGTTGAGCCAACAGGCTCATCTTGGGTGGGCATACAAGCTGATAATACAAACAGGATAAGACAAATAGCTGCAAGATAATTTTTCAATTTAATCACCAATTTAATCCTTTCTGCGAAATGGGGTTCTGTCCTTGAGGATGATTGCCGCTGTCATTAGGGGATATTGGCTACAAGATACAGTTTATATGCAACTGCTAACTTGACGCTAGAACACTGTTTGCACTACGTGGTCATAGATTTTGTTGACGCAAACCCTAACCTGGATAAACCAGAAACAAAAAATTATGGCATCGAATTGGCGCAAATTAACGCGAAAAA
>JACSSI010000899.1 GCA_014879345.1 Anaerolineae bacterium
TTAATAAACCATCTCGCCACCCACAAACGCCGCTGTGCGCGGGTCTTGGGGTGACGTGAAAAACTGTTCGGTAACGGCCGTTTCCACAATTTTTCCCTCTAACAGGAAGGCGACACGGTGGGCGAGCCGTTTGGCCTGGAAAATGTTGTGCGTCACCAGCACCATCGTCGTGGCCTGCTGCTGATTGAGGCTGCGGATAATCTCTTCGATCAAGGCCACGTTGGCGGGGTCGAGGTTGGCTGTCGGCTCATCCAGCAGCAGCACTTCTGGCTGGATGACGATGGCGCGGGCCAACGCCACGCGCTGCGCCTCGCCGCCGGAGAGGGTTTTGGCTTTTTGCTCGGCCAAATCGAGCAGCCCCACTTGCTTGAGGGCTTGTTCGACTTGCAGCTTGCCATCCCGCTGCCCACGCAGCTTCAGCCCATATTTCACATTGGCTTCCACGGAACGATTGAGCAGAAACGGCCGTTGAAACACCGTGGTCACGCGCCGCCGATTGGTCAGCGGCATTTCCTGCTTGCCGTCAAAAGGATGGCCGCGAAAAGTGACAGTGCCTTCGGTGGGCGGCTCCAAAAAGTTGAGCAGCCGCAGCAGGGTGCTTTTGCCCACGCCGCTCGGCCCCACCAGCGCCAAAATCTCGCCGCTGTGGATGGTTAACTCGTCGATTTCCAGGACAGAACGGCCGTTGTACACCTGCTTGATCCCCTCCAATTGATACAAGGGTTGCACGGGTGATGCGTGAGGCGTGATTTCTGCCTTCTGATTTCCGCCTTCTGCCTTTTCTTTCATCCTTCGTTTTTTCCTTGCAATCTGAGCATCACAAAATTCACCACAAAAGCCATACTGAGCAGAATGATGCCTAAAGCGATAGCCAGATCGAAGTTGCCTTTGCCCGTCTCCAGGACGATGGCGGTCGTCAGCACCCGCGTGCGCCCTTCGATATTGCCGCCGACGAGCATGACTGCACCCACCTCGGCGATGATGCGGCCAAAGGCAGCTACCACGGCAATGATGACACCGACACGCGCTTCTGACAGAACGGTAACGGCCGTTTGCCACGGCGTCGCCCCCAAAGAACGGATTTGCTGAATAAGTTGGGCGTCCACCGCCAGCACTGCCGCCATAGTAAAACCCGCCACCAACGGCACAGCGATAATGGACTGCGCAAATATCATGGCGCCAGGGGTAAACAACTGCGGGATAAACGGCAAATTTGCCTGCCCCAGAATGCCGTTGCGCGAAAGCAGCAAATACACCACCAGGCCGATGACCACCGGCGGGAAGCCCATGCCCGTGTACGTCAGCGCCACCGCAATCTGCCGCCCAAAAAAACGGGCCAGCCCCAACAACACGCCAATAGGAATGCCAATGACGACGCTGATAAGCAGCGCCAGCCCGGAAACTTTTAAAGAAAGCCAGACGATTTCGGCCAGCTCTTCATTGCCGCTAAAAATCAGGTGGATGGCTTGGGAAAGTCCTTGTAATAAGGTGTCGATGGTAGCCTCTGGGGTGTTAGTCAGGTAGTCGTTTAGTCAGGTAGTCGGATAGTCAGGTAGTCGGATAGTCAGGTAGTCGGATAGTCAGGTAGTCGGTTAGTTTGTTTACTGTCCACTGAACACTGACCACTGTTCACTGAAAATGGATGCCTGCCGGAAGTTGCCCGCTTCCGACAGGCTGGAACTAGGTGATCGTGAGAATAGGTTCATCGGTTACTGGCTCGTAGCCTTCGAGCGCGGCAACGGCCTCACGAAAACGATCAGCGTGAATGAGATCAACAAGCGTTTGCAAGGCTGGCGTATCCCACAATTCGGCAGGAATGACGAGATCATAACGTTCCTGGGTGAGGGGGATAAAGTCCAGACCATAAGCGTCACCTGCCGCTTGAATTGCCAGCCCTACAGTGGCTTTGCCATCGGCAACAGCCTGTGCCACATGCAAATGTGTATTCTTTTCCTGCGCATAGCCATTGATGGCAACGGGATCGATGTTGGCTTGCTGCAATTGTTTATCCAGCCAGACTCGTGTACCGGCGCCAGATTGGCGATTGATAAAACGGACATCTGGTCTGGATAAATCAGCCAGTCCGATGATTTGCTGAGGATTGCCTGCCGGAATGACTAGTCCCAAGTCACGGTAAGCTAACCCCAGCAAAATCATAGACCGACCTGGCAGAATGCGGCGCACAAAGGATTGATTATACGCCTGGCTTTCGCCATCCCAGAGGTGACTGCCCGCAATATCTGCCTCGTGTTGAGCCAGAGCAATAAGACCGCTCAGGCTGCCCACGTAATCGACTTGAAGTTGTATATCTGGCGCTAATTCATGCCAGAGCCGCGCCACGAATTCAATGAG
>JACSSI010000900.1 GCA_014879345.1 Anaerolineae bacterium
GGTTGGGCGCTGCTCTGGCAATGGGTTTCGCTGGTAAACGGCCGTTTCTCCGGCTGGCTGCTCTGGCTCCTGGTCATTGGCGGTTGGATTCTCGCCATCACACTCATAATTAAAAGACATAAAACACAAGCAAACAGACACAATTCAGCCTTCATCCTTCATCGTGCAACCACAGGTTGCCCATCCTTCCATTGGGAACATTTTGCCCTTTTCATCCTCTTGCTGGTTGCCTTTTCCGTGCGGTTGCTGGCCGTGCGCGACCTGGCCTTTCCACCCTGGGTTGATTCGAGTAGACATGCGTTGATAACGGCCGTTATGGTCGAGCAAGGCCAAACACCATCCAACTACGCGCCATACCTCCCCGTTGACCGCTTCCCCTACCACTTTGGCTATCACACGCTTTCTGCCAGTCTGGAACTGATGACGGGTTGGGACTTGGCACAGATGATGCTCATTTTCGGGCAACTGCTCAACACGCTGGTGGTGCTAACGATTTATGCCAGCGGCTGGTTCTTTACGCGCCGCCGACTTGTCGGGCTGTTGGCGGCGTTTCTGGTGGCTCTACCCTTCTTCTTCCCTGCCTACTATGTTTCTTGGGGACGGATGACGCAGTTAACGGCCGTTCTGCTCATGCCCGTGCTGTTGGGATTAACGTGGCGGTTGGTGCGTGGCGCAACGCTGTGGCGGCAGACGTGGTGGCTGGTGGGCATCCTGGCAGCGGGGGTGTTTTTGGTGCATTTCCGCGTATTTATATATTTCATCCCCTTTGCTTTCATTGTCTGGCTAATGAGTTTGGGGCGAAACGGCCGTTGGCTGGCAATAGCGGCAGGTCTGGGCGCATTGCTCGTTTCGCCCCACGCCATCAACTTACTGCGCGTCACCGAACCCGTCAAAACCGTCGCCCATACCATCGAGGGCTACAACAAATTCCCTGACGGCTATCTAAACACAGGTTGGGAACGCTGGTTTGTTTATCTTGCCGGTGGACTATTCCTCCTGCTGCTCATCCCTGCCCTGCGCCGCAAACGGTGGACGGCCGTGCCGCTGGCGCTCGTGGCCTGGGTTGCCGTCCTGTTTATCATCACCGGTGCGGATCGCTGGGGCTTGCCCGGCACGTCGCTCATCAACATCAACAGCATGTACATCAGCATCTTCATTCCGCTGTCGCTCTTTTTGGCAATCATGGCCGACTGGGTATGGCGCTGGCTACTGAGACAAAATTGGCTGGTGCAAGTGGTGGCGGCGTTGGTGGCTGGGGGGGTGATAACGGCCGTTTTCCTTTTCGGCCTCTTCTACCAAATCAACATTCTTAATGACAATACCATCCTCGCCTGGCGGCCAGATGTGGCCGGGCTGGCCTGGGTTGATGAGAATTTGCCCGAAGATGCTGTTATTGCCGCCAGCACCTGGAAATGGCTCGGTAACACCTGGGCCGGTCACGATGGCGGTGCCTGGCTCAACCCGCTCACCCGCCACATGAGCAACGCCCTGCCTATCGACCACATCTACAACCGCGACCTGTTCGCCGCCAACCGTGACATGAACCAACAAGCCACCGAAATCGCAGACTGGTCAACACCCGCCGCCGCCGATTGGCTGCGTGAAAACGGCTTCACCCACATCTACGTCGGGGCGCGTGGCGGCTTCCTCAACCCCGCCCAACTCAACCAAAACCCAGCCATCAACCTACTTTACAGTCAAGATGGCGTGTTTATATTTGCCATAAACGAGTGAAGTAAATATAAATTGGCTTATGAGAAATCAAGCCAAACCATTCGGGGGAATAAAATGAACGAAATAATAGATGCAGTTGAGAAGATTCGGTTATTGCCAGGAACCGATGTTGATGCTGGTTTCAGGCAAGGAAGAGATGCTATTCTCTTTCAATTGAAAGAAGAAATATGGCAAGGGCAAAATGAGAACATCCTTGTAGATCTTTGTATAAAAGATATGAAACTCGCTATAGAAGAATTAATTGATTCTGCGGAACCATATGAAATACCAAGAAATTATATCTTTTTCTTAGAGCATTATGGGGGATTAGCTATCAATCATGATCTTTTCTATTTTTCAACTCTAGGTATTGGTCCTTTGGTAGAAGTAAATTATAGTTCAACAAGTTCAGATGAGGCCTTTCATGAGGTTGGAAAGTATGGTTTCCTCGCAGTTGGGCATTTGAGTTTTAGAGGTGGAAAGTATATATATAGACGACTTTTCTTTTTTCTTGACCTCGCAAGAACAATTCAAAAAGACGCAATTATTTGTGTTGGCCCTACAGGAAACCCAAACACCGTCATCAAAGATGTACATTCATACCCAACCGCATGGGAAATAACCGCGAATTCATTTAT
>JACSSI010000901.1 GCA_014879345.1 Anaerolineae bacterium
TTTTTGCCGTTCGCCTAACTGTTCCGCGAGCGCTTTGTTGTGGGCGAAGTTGGCTTTGTAGTCGGCGCTACTGGTGTGGGTGTGGGAAATGATTTGGCTCATGGGAGTTGTCCTTAGGGTTGAGGTTTGTTTACAAGAGATTAAAGATTGAAGATTGGAGATTGGTCTAATCTTTAATCTTCAATCTTTAATCTTTAATACCGTATCCACCCACCACGTTAAACTCAACGCTTGTGGGTGCGCCAGCCATCAGGGGCATGGCTTCACCGATGAGGGCGCGGACGGCGGGGTCTTGCAGGGAGGCGTCGTGGGCCGGTTTGTCGTCCCAGATTTCGACGATGAGGATGCCGTTTTCGTCGGCGCGGTCTTCGCTGACGGTGTAGAGGTGGCAGGTTGGCAGTTGCCCGACGAGGTCAGCGGCGCGGAGGAGGATTTGGATGAAGTCGTCTCGTTTGCCGGGGTGGGCGGTGAATTTACCTTGCATTCCGTACATGGGTTCTCTTACTCCTGTGATGTACCACAATGGGGACAAAAACCAAAATCAATGTGTATCACCTCTTTACAAGAGACACATTCTTTCTCGGTTGCCATTGATTGCCCACAATCGGGACAAAACTTAAATTCGACAGGAACATTATTTCCGCAGTTTAGACAAGTTGCTGTGACATTATCTGTTCCCGTATCTTGCGTTTTATCATTCTTTCGTTGAAATACTTTTCCAAAGGTGGTTGTAACTTTGCCCCCAGCCGCTGTTGCTGCAATCTTAACATTTTCGGCTGCTTGTCCAGCCATAATTGTAGTTTTTGAAGTAGCTTCTTTTGCTGCTCCGGCAGTCTTGATGAAAAAGCCTTCCTCTGCAATTATCCGATAATCTGTAGTTCGTGCCTCTACCTCACTGATATCCAATGGCACATTAAGATAAGTGGCTGTGTTTATCAAAAATTCTCGTTCTCTCTCAGCCAGCTTGCCATCATATATGGACATTAAAACCATTACTTCAACCAGACTGTTTTTAACCTCATCATCTTCAAGTTCTGCTATGGCATCTAAAAGATTTTCTTCACTTGCAATGAGCTTTTGAAATTCGGCTTGGGTATGTTCTTCAAACGACATACGAGATAATATCGCTCGGTAAAATTCCTTTTCTTTGCCAGAAAATTCACCATCTATTTGAGCCATATACATCGCTGCCGCAGGGAAAGCGATGTCGTAGGTATTTTGACGTGATATGAGTTGACGCAGTTCTTCTGTTACTTTCCCCCGATTCTTCAGGTGATTTTTGGCAATGCTACCAATGGATTTGGTTGTAACGTAGTTATAGCTACTCCCCACTACCGCCGAAACAACAGGTACCGTATATTTTATAATGGACTTTTGCAGTATTCTAATACCGATTCGTTTGCCAAAATCTTGAATTGCTTTGAGGGTTCCCTTGCTAACATATTTCTTGATCGCATATTGTGTTCCTCCTCGTGCGGCCACTTGCAGCCCCTTTCCCACTACCTCGGCTGGAGCAACACCCATTGCATACCCAAAAATCATCAACACATCTTCCGGATCGTCTAGATCAAGTTGTAAATCATACACAACAGAGAGATCAAGAATCAAGTTCATTTGGATACGAGCCAAGTAAACCATTTCCGCACCAATTGCTCAAGTCATCACGGCAATCGCCATTCCTGCAGAACTCACAGCCGCGATTTGAGTTGCAGTCGCCGCTGCCCCTGTAATTGCACCGGCGATAGTAGCATATCTGACTGTAACAGAAGTCAATACATCTGCAATTTCATCTGGCGGTAGCCCAGGATATTTTTGTTGAAAGTATTCAGCCCTGGCATTACGGTCATAAGTTTGAACCACTCTTTGTAACAGTGCGACAAACCACTGTCCACTTTTTATATCATTAGCACTTAGGCTTTTCGTGAAATCCTTTGCTTTTTCAAGTTCTGAGGAAACCTCAGCCTTCATTACTTCTTCTTCAAGGGTTTCAGCATTGGGGTTTGTCATTTTTGTATCCTTTTATGTTTTTATAGTGAAGTGGTAGGCTTTTACAACCCAGCAATTATTTAATAGATTTATTACACAACGAATCTTGATAAACCAATATTTCCACATATTTTGAGAATGAAACACCTTGTTTTTTGGCTAATTCTTTATGGCATCATTCCTCAGACTGTAGGCAGAGTATGCCAGAAGGGTGTGGCGCTGTCGAGTGATAAATGTCACCCTGCTCGGATGACAAAACGGCCGTTTCTGCCCACAAGCATCAATCTGATTTAGTTACTCATGTTACGCGCTGAGATAGCACGCAGTTTAACATAACGATAAAATTGAGGTCGTGGAGAAACC
>JACSSI010000048.1 GCA_014879345.1 Anaerolineae bacterium
CGATGGCCGCTGCCACAATAGACCACAATCGGGGCGTCCAAATCGGCCGGCCACATATCTTTGTTGGCAATAAAATCTTCCAACGGGATAAACAGCACATTCGGAGCGTCAATTGCGCCATTTTCGGCGATTTCGGCGGGGGTGCGTACATCAATCAAAATCAGGTCAGGATTTTCCACAATGGCAACATTCAGGTCGTCGGCACTGATGCCGCCATACCCTTCTGGCACAGCTTGCAGCATCGCCTGAATTTCCGCCACGATGGCTTCGTCCGGGGTGGCTTCGTCGAGGGCTACCAGTTCAGAAATTTCCCCTTCGACAATGGGATAACCCGCTTCAACCCAACCGCTAAAGCTGCCATCTTTCATGCATTTGACATCTTCCCAGCCCATTGCTTCCAGGGCAGTAGCGGCGATGGTGCAGCGCCAGCCGCTGCCACAGTAGCTGATGATAGGGGTATCCTGACTGGGCAGGTATTCTAAACTATCAGCCAGTTCGCGCAGCGGAATGTTAACAGCGCCTTCGATCCAGCCGTTTTCTTCCAACTCTTCCGGCTGGCGCACATCTAATAAGAAGACCTCACCTTCAGCCAATGCGGCTGCGGTATCTTCCACGCTGATGGTGTTGTATTTTTCCATGTCGGCCAGGAAGATGGCGAATGGTTCATCCAGAATGTGTTCTTCAGCCATTTCCGGCTCTGGTGCGCCGATGGTGGCATAGCCTGCTTCAACCCAGGCGCCGTAGCCGCCTTTCAAGCTCTGTACGTCGGTGTAGCCGTAAGTCCAGAGAATCGTCATGGCAATGGTAGAGCGATGGCCGCTGCCGCAGTAAACCACAATAGGTGCGTCCAAATCTTCCGGCCACATATCCTGATTCGCCACAAACTCTTCTAATGGAATGAATTCAACATTGGGGGCGTCGATGTACCCTTTTTCTTCGATTTCAGCGGGGGTACGCACGTCGATGAGAATCAAATCCGGGTTTTCGGCGATGGCGAGATTGAGGTCGTCAGCCGAGATGCCGCCGTACCCTTCTGGCACAGCTTGCAGCATGGCCTGGATTTCAGCCACGAGCGCCGGGTCTGCATCCGCTTCGTCTAATGCCACGAGTTCAGGAATGTCGCCTTCCACGATGGGATAGCCAGCTTCCACCCAACCGCTAAAGCTGCCATCTTTCATGCATTTGACATCTTCCCAGCCCATGCCTTCCAAAGCGGCGGCGGCGATGGTGCAGCGCCAGCCACTGCCACAGTAGCTGATGATGGGGGTGTCCTGGCTGGGCAGGTATTCGAGGCTGTCGGCCAATTCGCGCAGCGGAATGTTAACCGCGCCTTCGATCCAGCCATTTTCTTCCAGTTCTCCCGGTTCACGTACATCTAACAGGAAGACTTCGCCTTCGGCCAGGGCTGTGGCGGTGTCTTCCACGCTGATGATATTGTAATGATCCATGCCGCTGAGGAAGGTGTTGAAGGCGGTATCGAGATCCGCTTCTGCCGGTTCTTCAACGACGACTTCTGTGGGTTCAGGAACGGCCGTTGGCGGGACTTCAGTTGGGGGAACTTCTGTGGCCGGTTCTTCGACTACGGGTTCCGCTACGGCCGGTGCTTCCACTTCAGCCGGGGCTGCCCCACCACAAGCCGTCAGCATAATGCCTAAAGCCAGGATGAGGATGAGAAATAGGTGTAAATATTTGCGATTCATGTTTTTCTTCTCCTTGGAAGATTAAAGATTGGAGATTGAAGATTATTAAGTCTTTACTCTTTAATCTTCAATCTTTATTGTTTACCGTTCTCTTGGAACTACATCTACAATCACGCCTTGATTGGCGGTTAATTCTTCTGGTTTCACTTTGTCGGCCGTCAGGAAGACTTCATCATTGCCGTGGCAGTGGTTGCAGTCCATCGTTTGCGGCGTTTCTAGCTGAATGTTGTGCGGTGTAGCGGCGTGCCAGGTCGGCAGGGCATCGAAATTGGGCAGCAGATTCGAGCCGTAAAAGGCGAAGCTGTTTGGATCGATGGGAACATGACGCAGCGGTACGTATTTCCACGGCCGTTCTTCGCTCAACAAGGGGTTCTTACCAATGAGGAATGTGAAATAGCTCTCCTCAGTGGTGAAATAGGGGTTGCCGCTTTCCTCCGCGACCTGCACATGACAACTGTCGCAGTTGATGTAGGTGGTGGAATGACAGACTTGGCAAGCCAGCGTATTTTCATCGTGAACCATGTGCATGGTTACTTCATCCACGCCGGTAGCTGCTTCTTCATGGCAGTTTTCGCACTGCGGCCCGCCGTTGTCGCTGGTGTAGCGATGGGTATCGGGCGCGGCGTCTGGCTCTGCTTCATTGATGCCGTGCAATTCCGTACCGGGATGACATTGGATACAGGTCATGCGCTCCTGGCGGAAGTGCAGGTCAGCAATGACGCCTTCATTTTTGCCCATGTATTCGTTCCCAACGCGGCTGCCGTGGCAGGCGGTGCAGGTGCGTGTCATGGGCGGGTTGGTGGTGAACATGTGGCCGTCGAGCAGCCCGCCGCCGACGCTGGCTGGCTGCGCCACATGGCAGTCGCCGCAGCTTGTGTGGCAGCTTGAGCAGTGGTTGCTAAATGCTTCTTGCAGGTGGGGATTTTCACGATCTGCGCCCCGCGCTTCTAAAACTGTCCAGTACCCTTCAAGGGTGACATGGAGATTGCCAGCGTGGGCATTGCCTTGTTCTTTGTGACAGGTGGTGCAGGTTTTAGCCTCGCCTTCACTGGGCCGGCTAATCATACCTTCGTGTGCTTCTTCTTTGGTGTCACCAGCGCTGCCATCGTGGCAGTCGCGGCAGGTGAGGTCACCATGACTATCTTCGTTTGCAAAATCAACGACGTTTACGAATGCTTTCTCCCAAGGCTCCAACGGAGCCACAGTGCCCCCTCAACCCACGCCCGAGGATTCGCTCGGTTCTTTCTCTTCAACGGGGTCGGCGGTTTGGGTGAGCATGTCCTGGTCGTTATGGCAGGTCTGGCAGTTGTCCATGACCAGCGCTTCGACTGGTACTTCGGTTGGTTCCGGTTCTGGTTCTTCGGTGGGCAGGGCGGCTTCCGTTGGCTCAACATCTTCGGTAGCTGTCGGCTCTGGCGCCACGGTTGGCGCCTCTGTCGGCTCAACTGCTGTTGGCTCAACTGTGGTTGGCTCGACAATGGCTGCTACTTCGGTTGGAGGAACGGCCGTTGACTCCACTACTGGTGTCTCACTTGCGCTGCATCCCGTAACCAGAAGCAGCACAATGATAGTTAAGATAATGACGTTGATTTTGTACATAGGCATCTTTCCCTTCAGCGTTTGTGAAATATGTAACTATCGTGAATTATAAGTAACTCTTTGGGCTAATCAAGGCAAAAGATAGCTTTTGCTTATCGTTTTCGCTTATGACTTATCATAGGTAACTCTTATGGTTTGGTGACAGATGTCATGGTTTTATGTATGACACTGTAAAAAATCTATCTAAAACGGTGCAAAAATAGGGGGGAAAGCGGCATACGTAGATTTTGAGAGGCTGCCCCAATATAAAAAAGACACTTTGTTGAGTGACAAGTTCAACAAAGTGTCTAGCGGAGGTGATCTATAAAAGTTCCAGGTTGTGTGCGACTCGGTTTGGAAGCGATTTGAGACCTTGATTAGACTATAAGTAAAATCATGTAAACGCAAGGTTTGTTATAGATTTCACTTATCGTTTTCACTTATACTTATTCATAGGCAGAACCTATGGATAAGTGACATCTAACACTTGTATTGGTTATGCTCTTTGTACGATAATTCACAAATCAACCTATAAAGCCAGACCTGACAGGCTTATGAAGAAGCTGATCTGTAAAGTTAGTGTGGCGTAAAAAATGTTTTTTTGGGCAAGAGATAGTGATAATCCTGTCGGGTCTTTGCACAAGAGGCGTTTATGTTAGATGCACATCAACTTAATGTATTCCTGGTGGCGGCGAGAACGCTGAATTTCACTGCGGCTGCCCGTCAGCTTCATATGACACAGCCGAGCGTAAGCCAGCATATTCAATCTTTGGAGCAGCATTTTAATGCGGAGTTGTTTATCAGGGCGGGGCGGCATTTGCGTTTAACGGATGCGGGGGCGGCGCTGCTGCCGTTGGCGCAGAAGATGGTGTCGATGTCGGAGCATATTGAAGAGAAGATGGATTCGCTGCATGGTGAGGTGCATGGACATTTGCAGGTGGGCTGTTCAACGACGGTGGGTAAATATGTGCTGCCGTTTTTGTTGGCGAGTTTTTTGCGTCGTTATCCTAAGGTGCAGGCGACTTGTTTAGTTACGCCACGAGCAACGGCCGTTCAGATGCTGTGTGATGGCGATGTGCATATTGCCTTAGCCAGTTCGCAGGAATTTTGTAAAGATGTGGAATTCAAACTGTTCATCCAAGACCCGTTAGTCCTAATTGCCCCATTGAGTCATCCGTGGGCGGTGCGGGGTGAAATTGATGTGGCAGAATTGGTTGATGCCCCCTTTATTATGCGTGAAGAAACATCTGGCACTCGAGAAAAATTGGAAGAAGGTTTAATTGAGGCGGGTATGTCTCTGGATCAATTAGATACGGTGCTGACATTGGGAAATTCTGAGGCGATTGCGTTGGCGGTGCAAGAGGGTATTGGCGTGGGCATTGTGTCTAAGATGGTGGTTTGCCGTTTGGTAGAAGGCAAGGTGGCGCAGGTGCATGTGAAAGGCCTGGAGTTGTTTCAAAGTGTTTATATTGGCTCCCATACTGGTTATCCGGCGACAACGGCGCAAATAGCATTCTGGAACTTCGTAAATGATCCTGAGAACCCGGTTGTAATTGGTTTAAACGATGTGAATAGTGGGGAAGATTGGCCTGCTTTTTCTGCGATTTGTCAGATGGAAACGGCCGTTTAACCTTCAAATGCAGTTTGCGAAAAAATGGGTAATCTCGCCCACTCGATGGGTAAGATTACCCATGTAATATGATAAATGTCACTACTCAAATTTAGAATTTTTCGTATAATTGACAAAATTGTGCGATTTTAGTGGATGTTTCCGTTTTTATGTGGGTCATTCACCCTATTCCCTGAAAAAGATCCCACTGACTGTTTGACAGGTTCCTGGATTAATTCATAAGGGATCATCAAGAGGAAGATTATGCAGAAAAAATCTTTGCTACTAGCGATTATTATATTGACAATTTCTGCTTTGCTGATTGCGGGTTGTGCTGGTGCTGAGGGCGAACAAGGTCCTCAAGGTGAACCCGGTGAGCAAGGCCCGCCTGGCCCAGCCGGACGGGATGGGGTGGCTGGTGCGCCTGGCCCAGCCGGTGCGGATGGCCTTAGCTATGAGCCTCCTATCTTTGTTGGGTCAGAAACGTGTGCAGAATGTCATCAAGAGATGGTTGACGTGTTTATGAACAGCGCCCATCCTTACCTGTTAACTGAAGTTGTTGATGGGCAAGCGCCAGAGTTCCCCTTTTCAGAAGTTTCCGATCCGCCGGAAGGATACACCTGGGATGATATTGCCTATGTGATTGGTGGTTATCACTGGAAAGCACGCTTTATTGACCAAGATGGATTTGTTATTACCGGTGATGCTGCCCAATATAACCTTGCTAACGATGATTTGGAAGTAGGAGACGCTTGGGTAGCCTATCAGTCAGGAGAAGAAGAATTTCCTTTTACTGAAGGCAGTTTCCATACCACAGCCTACAGCCTGAGTGGTAATCAAAATGATTTGCCCGGTTTGATGGGCACCTGGGCTGAGGATGGCGTTCAGTGTGAAGAATGTCATGGCCCTGGCAGTCAGCATGTTAATCATCCCATGTCTTTTGATATGAAAATAGATCGAGATGCTAAAGCCTGCGCTGATTGCCATTCAAACGGTACTGTCGGTGTTGTTGAGGCCAGTAATGGGTTTATTGAAAATCACCAACAGTATGATGAGTTATTCCAAAGTAAACATGCTGTACTTGATTGTGTGCAATGTCATGATCCACATGTAGGCGTTGTGCAACTGCGCGAAGCAAACGAACAAGCGGTGCTGACGACGTGTGAAAACTGCCATTTCCAGGAAGAAAAAGTACAAAATAATGACATCCATGAACGCATTAATGTGAAATGTGTTGACTGCCATATGCCCAGGCTGACTCAAAATGCTATCGGGAATCCTGATGCTTTCTCGGCTGATATGCGCACACACATCATGGCGATTGATCCGGATCAGGTGGGTCAGTTTAATGAAGATGGCACAGCGTCGCTGTCGCAGCTTTCGTTGGACTTTGCCTGCCGCAGTTGCCACTCTGAAGGCGGCGATGCCACCGTTAAGACGGAAGAAGAGTTGATTGCAGGCGCTCGTGGCTACCATACGCCGATTCCGGTTGTTGATGATGAACCAGTCGATGAAGGAACACCGGCTGAGACGAATTAAGACCCCCACCCTAACCCTCCCCCTGAAATGGAGAGGGAACTGGGAAGAATAAGGAGAGAGTTTTGAATAGAGAGAAACAAGTCCGTTTTGGTTTTGGGGTAATTGCTACCCTGAGCCTGCTTGCCGTTGTGCTGGGCTTGTTTGTCTTGTCCCCTGCTCGATTGGTGGCGGAGGAAACGGTTCATCCTGAGCTTGCCGAAGTGGCCGTTTCCCAACCCGCTGCCCTACCAAACTCCGCCAATCTACCAGAGAATGTAGATTTCATGCTGCGCATGGCTTATCAAGCCCAGGTTCAGGAGCCAACTGGTCATCCGCAAACGGGTGATATGGCTTGTAAGATGTGTCACAGTGACACCGATGCTGAAGTTGAATTTGAATCAGGCGAAACGATGCCGGTTCAAGTGGACTTAGCCGCTTTGGCGATGTCGGTGCATGGCGAGAGTGCGGAAAACCCATTGGCATGTTATGACTGTCATATCACGATTAACGATTACCAATACCCGCATGAAGAGGTAACGGCCGTTAATCTGCAAGACTATCAAGTGCAAACTGCCGCTACGTGTGAACGGTGTCATAACCGACCCCATATCACCAACCATCCTGGTCAGGATGCGGCCATACCCGTTACCTGTACCAGTTGTCATGGCTCCCATGAAGTACAATCCAAAGAAACGTGGGATTCCGATGAAGCGGTGAAAGCATGTACCGATTGCCACCAACAAGCAGGCGTTGAATTAACTGATACCGAGCAAATGAGAACGCTTATTCGGAATGGTTTATTTGCAGACGAGACAGACAGCGACTATTGCCTGGCCTGCCACAGTCAACCGGGACTCACCATGACTTTCCCCAATGGTGATGTCAAATCGGTCACGGTTGATCCTGAGGCTTTCCACGCATCAGCCCATGGCGCTAACAACTCATGGGATGAACTGCAATGTACCGATTGCCACACAGATTATCAATACCCCCACGAAGAAATAACAATTGAATCGGCCCGCGAATTCACCATCGTCATGAATCAGGCGTGTGAAGAATGTCATGTGCAATACTTTGAAAAGTCATTGGATAGTGTGCATGGCGCCGCCTTGTTAGATGGTAATTTGGACGCGGCCGTTTGTACTGATTGTCATGGTGCCCACGACACGCCTGTTCTAGGTGACGAACCGCGTGCCGCTATTTCGCATACATGTGAACAGTGCCACAGCACTATCTACAATGAATATGCGGAAAGCGTGCATGGTGAGGCGCTGATTGGTGATGATAACCAGGACGTGCCTAACTGTATTGACTGTCACGGCGTACATGACATCCATGACCCGACGACGGCTGCCGCTCGCGCCCGTTCTCCAGAATTATGTGCTGAATGTCATGCCAATGAAGAACTGATGACGGAATATGACATCTCCACGGACGTGTTTGATACCTATGTGGCAGATTTCCATGGTACGACGGTGGCGCTGTTTGACTATGAACATGAAGGCGTGCCGCCAAACACGGCCGTTTGTTATGACTGTCATGGTGTACACAGTATCAAGGCCCCTGATGATCCTCATGCCAACCTGCAAGAGAATCTGGTCGAGAACTGTCAGCAGTGCCATCCTGATGCATCAGCAAATTTTGCTGATTCCTGGTTGGGTCATTATCGGCCGTCGCTGGAGAATTTCCCCATCATCTATCTGGTGAACTTGTTCTACCTGATAGTGATTCCATTCACCCTTGTCTTCTTCATTTTCATGATTGCTACAGACATCTACCGGCGGATTCGAGAACGCGGTCACAAGAAAGAGGCTGCTAATGAGTAAAGAAACGCAAAAAATGTATCCCCGCTTTCGGATGTGGGCGCGAATTGAGCATATTATCCTCCTTGTCAGCTTTACCGTTTTGGCGTTGACGGGTTTGCCGCAGCGCTACTTTGAATCCTCATTTGCGGTAGACATGATCAATGCGATGGGTGGTATTACAACAGTGCGCCTTGTGCATCGGTATGCGGCAATCGTGCTTGTCTTAGGCTCTGTTTATCACCTGTTTTTGGGTGCTTATCGCTGGTATGTGAAGGGTGAACGGATGCGTATTATGCTTCGCCCCAAAGATGCTGTTGATATTTATGAGACGGTGAAACACAACCTGGGTTTGCAAGAAGAGCCGCCGAAGATGCCAAAGTTCAATTTTGGCGAAAAGATTGAATACTGGGCGGTGATTTGGGGAACGGCCGTTATGATTATGACCGGTTTCATGTTGTGGAACCCCATTGCTATCACCCAGTTATTCCCCGGTCAATTTATCCCAGCCGCGAAGACGGCTCACAGCGCTGAAGCGCTTCTGGCTGTTCTTTCTATTGTTATCTGGCATTTTTACAATGTGCTCGTCAAACATCGCAACTGGAGTATCTTTACAGGTAATCTACCTGAAAACCAGATGAAAGAAGAGCATATGCTGGAATATGAACGCATCGAAGCAGGCGGCGATCCGTATCCTGGCTTATCGTTAAAGGCGCAGAAATCGCGAAAGCGAGCCTACTTTATCGTAGCAACGGCCGTTGGCATTCTGTCCCTTATGGCTATCTACTGGCTTTTCACGTTTGAAGAAACAGCCATTACCACGCTGCCGGCCGTGACACGCGAAGTGTTTGTGCCCTTGGCAACGTCTGTACCTTAGTTTACCAACTTCCGGGATCAGTATTTTGCGACTCGGTATCGCTGATCCTGGAAGATTTTTATATAAAGCGTACGGTTTGTACGCGGAAATCCAAAGAAAAGGAGGATTTTCTATGTTTCACCCGAATAAGCGTCTCATTGTTGTGATCGGGCTTTTGCTCATCATCGTCGCTGCTTTGGCTGCTTGTAGTCAGGAACCGGTAGAAGTGACCCGCGTGGTCGAGGTTCCTGGTGCAGAAGTCGAGGTGACGCGCGTCGTTGAAGTGGAAGTTCCGGTTGAAGTAGAAGTTCCTGTAGAAGTGGAGGTGATGCCAGTAACGGCCGTTTCTGTTATCCCCTTCGAAGAAGAGTGGGCCTCATCCGCACATGCAGATGTAGAAGCTGAAGCTTTCGTCCATTGGAATGAAGAGGATCCGCAAGAAGTGCCAGCCAATTGCGCCAAGTGCCACAGCACCCCTGGCTATATGGATTTCACTGGCGCAGATGGTTCAGAAATGGGTGTGGTTGATTCAGCCCACCCTGTTGGCACCGTCGTCGAGTGTCAGGCATGTCATAATGACATTATCATTGACAAAGACACCGTGGTCTTCCCCTCAGGGGCAGAAATCAGTGGTCTGGATGCCTCAGCCCGTTGTATGGAATGCCATCAAGGTCGTGCTTCTACCGTCAGCGTCAACGCTGGTATTGAAGAAGCTGGCTTAGACCCAGTAGCCGATGCTGATACGGTCAGTGCAGATGTGGGTTTCACCAATATTCATTACTACGCCGCTGCCGCTACCCAATATGGGCATGAAGCTATGGGCGGGTATGAATATGAAGGCAAAGCCTACGATGCCAAATTTGACCATGTTGAAGGCTATGATTCTTGCATTAGCTGCCATGATTCCCATACCCTGGCCATTAAAGTTGAAGAATGTTCCGCATGTCATGAAGGTGTTGCCAGCCAAGAAGACCTGGTCAACATTCGTATGCCCGGTTCACTCGTTGATTACAATGGCAATGGCGACATAGAAGAAAGCATCGATGCTGAGATCGCTGGTTTACGCGATGCCCTGTATGCAGGCATACAAGCGTATGCCACTGAAGTAGCCGGTACATCCATTGCTTACAACAGCCATGCATATCCCTACTTCTTCATTGATGGCGATGGTGATGGTGAAGCTTCCGAAGAAGAAGCTGTATTCCCCAATGCTTTCAATGCCTGGACACCCCGTTTGGCAAAAGCAGCCTACAACTATCAAGTTTCTTTGAAAGACCCGGGCAACTATGCCCATGGCGGCAAATATGCCATCCAACTGCTGTATGATTCGTTGGAAGACGTCAACATGGCGTTGTCTACACCCATCGACATGGCTGCTATGAGCCGCATTGACCACGGTCACTTCGCTGGTTCAGAAGAAGCTTTCCGTCATTGGGATGGCGAAGAAGATGGTGGTATTGTGCCTGCCAATTGCTCCAAGTGTCACTCTGCTGCTGGTTTGCCACTGTTGGCAACAGAAGGTGTGATGACATCACAACATGCCTCTAATGGCCTGAACTGTGCCACTTGCCACAGCAACCTGGAAACCTTTGAACTGTACACCTTTGAAGAAGTAACATTCCCCAGCGGTGCTACGGTAACAATGGTAACCGAGGAGACAGATGAAGCTGGTTTGCAGAGCAATACCTGTATCAACTGTCATCAGGGTCGTTCATCCACCGTCAATGTTGATAACTTAATTGGCGAAACTGGCGACAATGAATTGGGTGAAGGCTTCCGCTTCCAAAACGTTCATTACTTTGCGGCCGGTGCGACATTGTTCGGCAGTGAAGTACAAGGCGCTTACCAGTTCGAAGGCCAGGAATATGCAGGTCGGAACGAACATGTCAGTAAATTCGACAGTTGTGTGGAATGTCACGATACCCACGCTTTGGAAGTTGTGGTGGAAGATTGTGCCGAATGTCATGAAAACGTAGCTGGTGAAGAAGACCTCGTTGCCATTCGTGTTTCTGAAGTAGACCATGATGGTGACGGTGATGTGACTGAAGGTATCGCTGGTGAAATCGGAACGATGTCTGAGGTATTATTTGCCGCCATGCAGGCTTACACAGTGAATAATGGATTAGACCCAATTGTTTATGATTCACACGCTTATCCGTATTTCTTCAATGATACGGATGGTGATGGTGAACCAAATGATGGCTACTCCACCTGGACGCCTGCGCTGCTGCGTGCTGCTTACAACTACCAATATTCGCAGAAAGATCCTGGTGCCTTTGCACATAACAGTATCTATGTCATGCAGTTCTTGTATGATTCTATCAGCAGTATTGGTGGTGATGTGTCTGGTATGACACGGCCGTAACCATACTCAGTGAATTGGTACTCCGTTATCGGTAAGCGATTAACGGTTTACGAGTAAATAAAAAGGTCGGGTATCTGTGGATGCCCGACCTTTTTTGTATTTGATAGGGTTTGCTTCATTTAGAGTGAAACGAAGAATCATGTGTCTCTGGGATGCTTTGTTTGACTCAACATGACACGCATAAAACCCCATAGATTCCCCAAGACCCGGTTTTATTCTGGTAGTTCGTCCAGTCTGACTAAACTTTGGTCGCCAAAGGCACGGGGGTCTTCAAGTGGTTCGACGTGGGTAAAAACGCTGCAATGATTGATCTGCCTCCGCATATGAGCCTCAATATTTTCTGCTAAATCGTGTCCTTGTTGAACTGTCCAACTGCCAGGCACTAAAATGTGGACACTGATAAAACGGCGTGAGCCAGATTGACGGGTGCGCAGTGCATGCCACTCAATGCCATGCTGACAATACGTATTTAAAATGGTTTCAACCAATTCTCTTTCATTGGGTTCAATGGCACTATCCATCAGCCCCTGCGATGATCTGCGAAAGATTGAAATCCCTTCCCACCCTATTTTTAAGCCGACAATAATGGCTACTACAGGATCGAGCCATTCAAGCCCTGTCAGCACAGCAATTCCTACACCTACAACTACCCCAACCGATGTCCATACATCTGACATGAGATGTTTTCCGTCTGCTTCTATGGAGATGGAATCATGTTGTTTACCCGTGCGAATGAGCAATTGGCCCACCACGAAGTTAATGGCTGACGCAACTAATGCCAGGATTAAACCTAGTCCAACTTGTTCCAATGGTTCAGGGGTTAAGAGGCGCTGGACACTGGTATACAAAATAGTCAGGGCTGCGATGACAATCAGGGTGCCTTCAATGCCGCTGGAAAAATATTCTGCTTTGTCATGTCCGTATGGGTGTGTTTCATCGGGTGGCTGCTCGACGATTTTTAGGGTTGTCAGGACTACCAAGGCGGCTACCAAGTTGACAATGCCTTCTAATGCATCTGAGAACAGACCAACTGACCCAGTGACCAGATAGGCTATATATTTGATGCTGATTGTGAGAACGGCCGTTCCCACAGACAACCAAGCGTATTTCATTAAGGAAGGTCTCATGCTCAGTATTTTAGCATCTCTTGATGGAAACCTGTAAAACGAGCATGGGTATATCCTTTCCTTTATTGGGTGATTCCCCCATGCTCGTATGGGGTATTTGTTGTGTCATCCGTGAACTCAACAGGGTTAACAACCATCTTGTTTACCTAAAACCTATACTGAAGCGACCGATGTGGTGCCATATGCATTAAATTAAGTATCAGGTCTTTGAATTTCCCCATACTCTCCATTAAACCACCCCAAACACCCCATACAAAAGATACGTTCGTTTCCCAATGTTATCTTCCTCGAGAAACTCGTAAACTGACAGTTATAGAAGATCCGCTGATTTGATGAACGATAGATCAGCGAACGTCAGAATCGACAATCGTGAATCTTCAATCATCAATCTTTAGTTTTTGGAGGTAGAGACATGAACATTTTCTTAGCTATTCTCATCTTAATCGCATTGTTTACTTTACGGTTTGGCCTACCCATTGCCATTGTCATGGGCTTTGGCATGATTCAAGATCGCTATCGCAAGGTAAGTGCTTAAGGAAGATAAAGATTCATCCTTTATCCTTTTTAATTCATACCTCAAAGGAGAAATCCCATGATTAAACATTGGACTATCAGATTGCTCATCGGCTTGGCCTGTGGGTTGTCTCTCGCACTATTCACCATCATGGTGACACAAGCCAAATCAGCAGAACAGGTAGCAGACCCGTTACCTGATGATTGTGGTGAATGCCATGAAACTAT
>JACSSI010000902.1 GCA_014879345.1 Anaerolineae bacterium
CATTATTTTGCGGCACGGTATCACAACGTACCGGTGACGCTGCCCTATTTCATCCCGATGCCCTTATCAATTATTGGCACGATGGGTGCGTTTATCCGACTGAAAGCACCGGTGAATAATAAACGAGCGCTGCTGGATGTGGGCGCTGCTGGCCCGTTAGCCGGGTTTATTGTGGCAGTCCCTATTTTTCTCTATGGACTCTACACCTCTGAACTAGGGGCGCTTCCACCAGAGCCATTCCAGTATGAAGGCAATTCGCTGATGTATATTTTGGCGAAATTTATTGTCTTCAGGCGCTATTTACCGGCTGACGGCATGGATGTGTACCTGAATCAGATAGCATGGGCAGCCTGGATTGGTATGTTGATTACCGGCTTGAATTTGATTCCAGTGGGGCAGTTGGATGGGGGACATGTTGCTTACGCGCTGTTTGGCGAAAAAGCACGCCGCTTCTTTTGGCCGGTAATTGCCGGATTGGTGTTACTGGTTGTATTGGGCAATACGTTTATGTGGATATTGTGGATTGCCCTGTTACTGGCTTTAGGGCGGATGTATGCCGAGCCGTTAGATGGTGTGACACCGCTGGATACGAAGCGTAAAGTGATTGCGATTGTGACGTTGCTGCTTTTTGTGTTGGTGTTTGTGCCGCTGCCTTTCCGCATGATTACGATAAACTAGAAAAATCTGGTTCTTTGGGATATCAAGGGGTTTCTTTCGCGTCATGCTGAACGCAGTGAAGCATCCCAGAGGTACGAGATTCTTCGTTTCACTCAGAATGACGAGAACCCCAGTAAATCCTAAAGAGCCAAAAATCTTAATACAAAGAAACAAAGGGACAAAGCATGAAAGGGAAAACTTTGTTGCTTCGTGTCTTTGTATTAAATTGTGTCACCTCAAGCGGTTTTGTGGAGAAAGGCTTGAATGGCGGCGTAATAGTCGGGGTAGTTGGATAGGTTGTTGTGATCTGCGCCGTCGATGATGGTGAGTGTTTTAGGGCAGGTCATGGCGTTGTAGAGGGCTTGCCCGTGTGCCAGAGGAACCAGGGTGTCGTTGCGGCCATGAATGACCAGGGTGGGGCAGGTGAGTTTTGGGGCGATTTTGAGCGATTCGTAAAGCTCTGGCAGCATGGCGTCGGGGAGCCAGGGGGTGACGGTGAGGGCGATTTCACGCATGGAGGTGAAGGCGCTGTCCAGGATGAGGGAACCTGGTGGTGTTTGGCTGGCGACGTGAATGGCGATGGCGCTGCCCAATGATTTTCCCAGGATAACGGCCGTTATCCCCTCCTCCTCCGCTTTTTCTTCCACCCAGCCCCAGACTGATTCCCCATCCAAATACAGTCCCGATTCCGATGGTTTGCCCTGGCTTTGGCCGTAACCGCGATAGTCAAACAGGAGCACACTACATCCCATCTCCAAAAACGGGGGCATGGCATAGCTCCAATCTCGAATGTCGCCAGCGTTGCCGTGACAATACATCAGAATATGCGTGGGGTTATTGGCGGGAAAATACCAGGCAGATAGCAGCAGATTATCACCTGTTTTGATGGATACCGCTTCATAGGATAAGCCTAAATCGGCTGGTGTGAAATTTTCTTCGGCCACTGTGGCTTCAGGCCGATATACAAACTTATTGATGAGTCGCAACATATTTCCTGCTTGCTCCCTATAAAACAATCAAACCAGTACCCAAAACGAGTAATGTGACAAGTACAATTTTGCGAAAACGTAAGGGGTCGATGTATTTGTCCAGACGAAAACCAATAAACAAGGCCAGCAAAATAGCGGGGATGGCGATGAAAAAATTGTACCATACAACGGGCGTGAAATTACCACTCAAAAAATGGGTGAAGATAACGGTGATACTTGTCACCAGGAAAAAACCTTGCAGATTGCTCTTGAATTCGGCGGGAGGCCAGCGGCGGCAACTGCCATAAATGATGATGGGGGGACCACTGGTATTGTAAGCACCACCCAAAATGCCGCCGATGAAACCAAACAAGACAGCCCAACCCCGGCTCACTAACTGGGGTGGATTAAAGCCAATTAAGGCATACAACGCATAAGCAATGACGATAAGCCCGAGAACGGCCGTTACCACCCCTGCATCCACCCATCCCAATAAATAAACGCCCACTGGAATGCCAATAAGAGAGGCCGCTATTAAAACAGATACAGCCCGGAAATTGAACGCTTCCCGATACTTCAAGAGCAGCAGCGTTTCTGCCAAACCGCCGACCAGCGCAACCAGAGGAGATGCCACTTGAATGGGCAGGATTAAAATCAGCAGGGGCATCGACACCAAAGCCAGACCAAACCCCGTTACTGTTTGTGTAAAGATGGCAGTAAA
>JACSSI010000049.1 GCA_014879345.1 Anaerolineae bacterium
CACCATCCGCCTGCTGGAACTGCCCGCCGAATGGGCCAACACCATCAGCGCCGCCGAACAGGGCAGCGGTCAAACCTGCATCGGGCCAGCCGCCGCTATTCAGAGCGCCAAATTCAAATACGAACGCGCCCTGGCGATTTTGCGCGACCCGGCGCAAACGCGCTTCACCTTTGTGCTGCACCCGGAAGCCATCGCCATTCATGAAACGCGGCGAGCCATCGGCGAACTGGGCAAACTGGAAATCCACACCCATGAGCTAATCATCAACGGCATCATCCCGCCGGAAGCCACCGACAACGCCCTCTTTGCCGCCCGCGCCGAGATGCAGGCGGGCTACCTGAGCCAAATTGAATGCGATTTGCCCTACGCCGCCCGGCGCATGTTCTTGATGGATGGCGAGATTAAGGGGATTGAACGCTTACGCACCGTCGCCGCTCTGCTGCACAGTGAAAAAACGGCGCAGTTTAGCGCCAACGGTCACACGGCCGTTTCCACCCCTTTCAAATTGTCCCATCCCTCCGAATTTATGCCGCGCATCACGCCCAACGGCCATCGGCGCACCATTTTCTTTGCCGGTAAAGGGGGTGTGGGCAAAACAGTTGCTTCTTGCGCAACGGCCGTTTGGCTGGCAAATCAGGGTATCAAAACTTTACTGTTGACCACTGATCCCGCCGCCCATTTAGGCAACGTCTTGGGCGAACCGGTCGGCGACGAACCGGCGCCGTTGGTCGGACTGCCCAACCTGTGGGCGGTGAAAATTGACCCCAAAGCGGTCGGCGAAGTCTACAAAAAGCGCATTCTCGACGACGCCAGGGAACGAGGCCGTCCCGAAGGTGCCATCAAAGCCATGGCCGAAGAACTGGATTCCCCCTGCACCGAAGAAATTGCCGCCTTCGACCGTTTCATCGAATTTGCCTCGGATGGGCCGTGGCAGAGCGTGGTTTTCGACACCGCGCCCACCGGCCACACCCTGCGCATGTTGGAGCTGCCGCTGGACTGGAGCAAGCAGTTGGACGTGAAGGTATTTGCCTCGGTAGAAACGGCCGTTGCCGACGACGTAGCCAAGCAGCGTTTTGCAGATGTGATTGACATGATGCGCAGCCCGGAACGCAGTACCTTTGCCTTCGTCATGTACCCGGAATCCACACCTATCATCGAGGCGTACCGCGCCAGCCAGGAATTGGCGACGCTAGACATCCCCACTGGGCTGGCTGTGGCTAACTTCGTCATTCCTGAAGAGCAGGCCGACACTCCATTCACGAAATCGCGCCGGGCTATGCAAGCCGGTTATCTGGCCGAAATTCAGGAACGCTTCGACACCCCCGTCCTGACTATTCCGCTGCTGCCGCAGGAGGTACAAGGGTTGACGATGCTGACGGAGTTAGGCGAGCAGATGTATGCGGAACCAGTAATGGCTTAAATTTTTAATCATTGACAAGCGTATTACATTGTAATACGCTTGTTTTGATAAATGATGGACGACATGGAAATCACCATTACCCAACTCCTTTGGGATGACTGGAACATTGAGCACATTGCCCGGCACGATGTTGTCCCGGAAGAAGTTGAACGCTCTTTGAGTGACCCTGACGCACTTTTTCTCAAAGCCAAAGAGGGACGGGTGATGGTTTTAGGGCGAACAGAAAAACGTTTGCTAACAATTGTCTTAAACGCTCAGGAAACAAATGGCGTATATTACGTTATCACCGCCCGCGATATGTCGAAGAAAGAGCGTGCTTTATATCGAGCACAAAAGGAAACTGGAGATGAGTAAAGCAACTATACCAACATTCGCATCGGTAAAAGAAGAAGCGGAGTTTTGGGATACACACGACCTCACCGACTACTTGGATGAGTTGGAAATTGTCAGCGGCGGCTATCAACCGGTTCCAGGCGAAGTAAAAACAGTCATGGCAATTCGCGTGGCTCCTTCGCTAAAGGAGCAAATCGAATCAATTGCCCGCAGCTATGATATTCCCGCTTCTTCGTTGGTGAGAATGTGGATCGTGGAAAAAATTCGCTTATTACACAGCGCAGAGAACTAATAATTGGAGTTTTGCTATGCCGATGTATGATTTTCGTTGTAAACAGTGCGGACACCCGTTTACGGTGCGGGCGTCATTCAAAGAGAAAGACGCCGGTTTGCAGCCGGAATGCCCGATGTGCCATGCGCTGGAAACGCAGCAGGTATTGACGACCGGGATTTTTATCGGTCAGGCGGCGGGGGGCAGCAGTGAAAGTCTGCCTTTACCCCTGAGCAGTCCATCTTGTGGCTGCGGCTCCGGTGGGTGCGGCTGCGGATGAGCGAGCCAGCCAGTATTCAAATCATCGGTTCGCCGGTGGCTTGTGCTGATGGCGTTAAAGAAACTTGGCGCGACCTGGCTGGCTGGATTGGCGGAAAATTGCGGGGGCAGTACGGAACGGCCGTTACCATCACCTATTACGACCTCTTCGACCCCAACTGCCCGCCCCTGCCGCCCGATACCCAGCTCCCCCTGGTGTTGGTCAACGGCGACGTTGTTACCAGCGGCGGCAAACTGTCCATGCCCGCCATCCGCCGCCACCTGGATTCAGTGGGCGTGCAGCCTCATGTTGACAGAAGCTGATGTCCGGGCTGCGCTCGGCAAAGTCATTCATCCCACCTATGGCATGTCGCTGGTGACGCTGCAAATGGTGTGTGAAATTCGCCTGTCACCGGAGCGCATTGAAATAGACCTGGTAATGAATTGTCCTGGCTGCCCGGCCGGGCAGGCTGTGCTGGCTCGCGCACAACAGGTATTGGAATCGTTGCCTTCAGCAGATGGAGCGCAGGTGGCGATGTGTTTGTTGGCGCAAATTTGGCAGCCTCCCTGGCAGTCGCTGGCAGATATGTTTTGACGTAACGGCCGTTCCTTGACAGTTTGCCCCACCCCCTTTATGCTTCAATTGCAATTGAATTATCAGCCTAAACGACGATATGGAGCAAATGGTATGCTGCCTGAAAACGAAACAGAAATTAAAGAATTAACGGCCGTTCTCAAAGCCCTGGCCGAGCCAAACCGGATGCGCATCTTCGCCGAACTGATGCAAGGTGACTCTTGTAACTGTGAATTGCAAGAGCGGCTAGGGTTGGCACGCAATTTACTCTCGCATCATTTCCGCATTTTAGAGAATGCTGGCCTGGTGCATTCACGGCGGGATCAGGTAGACGGCCGTTGGATTTATTACAGCGTAGATCGCGCTGCCGCCACCCGCTGGCACGACTGGTTCAACCACTTTTTAGACCCCGCGCATATTCAGGAACGTACTGTTTGTGGGCCAGAAGGTCAACTTATTTCAACTGAACAGGTTTTCTTGTCACTTCCCTCCTGATCCCGGTCCTAATCCAACCTTTTAAGAAGACCTCGCCTGCCGACAACAGGAAAGGCTACAATGTTGCCTATGAGGTGACTCATGCAGATACAGGAATTTTCCAGACAGACATATCTTCCCGCGAAAACGATCCGTTATTATGAAGAAATTAGCCTGCTACCACCGCCCAGGCGGCTGGAAAACGGCTATCGTGACTACGATGAGGCAGATGTCACCCGCGCCAGACTGGTAGCCGGGGCGCGTCGGTTGAATTTTTCGCTGGACGATATTCAGGAAATCCTGGATTTGCGCGACCGACAAATCGCGCCCTGCCGTGTGGTTTTGGACCTATTAGCCGAAAAAGCGGATGAGATTAACCGACGCATTGCCGAATTGCAGCGTATGGAAGCGGAATTGCGTGAGCTGCGCGAACTGGGGGCAACCTTTCCTACTGATGATGTCGATGGCAAAAATTGTGTTTGCCATCTCGTCAGCGAACAATCAAAAACAATGGAATAGAATATCCTCCTCTTGACATTCCAGCGACTGGAAGGTGTATCCTCAAGCCATGTTGCCAAAGCATGGCATCAAAATCACATTTTCGTGAGGAAACACCCATGGATAAACGGATTGTTACCCGCACCAATTTAACCTGCCCTGAATGCAGCTTTGTCGTTGAATTAGATATTCCGCTGGATTATTGACTGGCCTTCCACACTTGTACCAGTTGTGGTGCCAGATTACGGCCGTTACCCGGTGACTGCTGTGTTTTCTGCTCTTATGGTGATCACCACTGTATTAGCAAGCAGCGTGAAGTAGCTACAAGATAGGGTGAATCAGTTCATCTGAATTAGTTGAGATAGCTATATTCCCCAACGACGTCCCCAAACAATGACAACCACACCAACCAGGGCAATCACAGCTCCCAGCACATCGAATTTGTCAGGTTGCCAGCCATCCACGAAATGCCCCCATAAGAGAGAGAGGATGATAAAAATACCGCCATACGCAGCATAAACCCGCCCAAAGGCGGATTCCTCTTGTAACGTGGGAATAATGCCATAGAAAACAATAATGATGCCACCAGCGATCCCCCACCAGATATTTTTTCCCTCTCGCAGCCACTGCCATATCAGCCAGCCACCCCCAATTTCAGCCAGCCCGGCCAGGATATAGAGGAGAATGGTTCGGAAATAGGGCATCAAGTTCATGTATCACTCCTGTTGTTGGTTTGTTTGATAGGCAAGTAGTGTTTCACCATCTGCCCGAGATAGGATGCCCGTTAAACGGCCGTTAGCCGTTGTCACAATGATATGGTTCACGTTTTTAGCCTGCATACGCGGAATGATATCCGCCAATTTTGTATCGGGACGAATCGTGGTTGGGCCATCTTCCATGACATCCTCCACAATTACTTCAGGATGCTGGGCAAAGCTTTTCTGGCGCAGCCTTCCCAGCACAACACCGTTTCCATCCACGACAACAGCCATATCACCACCTGCTGTCTCGACTCGTCGGCTTACGACGCTAACCCGCTCATTGAGAAAACAGGTCGGCACATTTCTTTGGACAGCATCTCCCGCAGTTGGATAGGCAGAATTCTTACCTTCTATGGGTAGTCCCATGGCTGACCATTCCGCTTTACCGGCCACATAATCATAAACTTCAGAAAAACCTAAACTTTCAAGCCGCGCCGCGGCTCGGGGACTTAGGTCTCACTGCGCATCGTGACAGTATACAATGATGGGTTTGTCTGAAGCCAAAATCGAAGTTGTTTCCCTGTTTAGCTTCTTTAACGGAATGTGGAGCGCTCCAGGTAAATGTTCGTTTTCATATTCTGCTTTTGGCAGGACTTCAACAAATTGGGCACCGGCTGCCAGCAACTGCTGCACCTTCTTCAAGCTAATGGGCCTACTCAACGGAAGGCTCCCTGGCAATTGTGTGGGCTAAAACAGGGGCTGCTTTGTCAACGATTTCAGCCAAATCTGCATCCGAACCCGTTTGGATCAGTCCATTGGCTACGGCCAGGTGCAAATCCTGAAAGATGGTTTGAATGAATTCTTTGACGTCTGCTCTACCTGTGAGATGCAGCCAAAGTGGCCCGCCATTGGCTTCTACTTCCAAAGTAAAGTTATAGAAGGGGCAGCACTGCCGTTCATGCTCCACAAAGTTAGCCAAGGTCATAAACATGCCCGGTTCATTGGGGAATTGCAGAGCGTAACCGTCTGACAGTTCCCGTAACCTTTGCACAGCCTGAAACATGGCTGGAACGGTGGCAGCTAATTGTTGGCGTGTGTCTGCCGAGAATACGGTGAGATCACAGGCGATGGGTGATGGACCATTATTTTTCATACTTTTCCTCCAGTGATTAATTGGGGTTGGCTAAAGATTGTGGTTCGACAGAAACGGCCGTTTGCCGCTTCTGCTTGCCCGAAAATTTAGACCACCAACGAAATGCCAGCACAAAGCTGATGATAGAAATAAGTGTCAGGCCGCCATAGACCCACCCGACGTTGGCAGAAAGCCAGACGGCTGCCGGAGTACCGGCTAACAGCACGAAAAGCAAAGGGACATACAGCGGCGTGCAGCAGGGACTGGTCAGACAAGCCACCATAAACAGCACACCGCTTCGTATTTTGCTGCCAACATTTGTCTCCTGGTACAGTTTGCCTGAATCAGATGCTGTGCCCCCTTCTTCCTGATTTGAACTGTGACAGCCATACGACGACAGTTTGCCATTTTCCGGCACGATACATATAGCCGCACCATCTTCTGTGGTGCTGCAACAAGTTGATGTGGACAGCGTTACTGGTAATGGGATAGTATTAGATTTGATTTTCGCTTGTGTCATTATTAACTCCTGATAAGTTGAAAAAAAGATTAAATTGCTTCCCAATTGGGATTTTCTGGTCAAATAGTTGCCATACATAACGCTAACTTTTATGGGAATGCCGGGCGCTTTTCGCCATAAGCGCCGTCATTGTAGGAGTGAGCTGGGTTACAGTTGCTTCGAACATATCTTCATCGCCAGGGATGCGCTGGATGCTGTCTATGGTGCCACGCATATCTTGCAGACCCTCCTTTAAGGCTTCTTTATAACCACCCTCTCCTGTTAATCGCAACCAAATCGGGCCACCAGATGCTTCAATCTCCACAGCCAACCCTTCAAAGGGGCAGCATAACTGCTCATATTCAATAAAATTCGCCAGAGACTTGAACCGCCCAGGCTCATTTTGAAACTTGAAGGCATAGCCGTTGGGTAGTTCTTGCACATCTTGTGCTGCCTGAAAGAGTTTAGGAAGGGAAGCCAGATGTTGTTCACGCACCTCAGCCGGAATTGCCGTTAGATCACACACAAATAGTTGTTCTTCATTTTGTTTCATAGTGTTACCCCTTTAGATTTATTGGGAAAGCAATCTGTGATTGGCTTTCAATTATGATTTTTTTCGTTAAAATGGATTGTAAAACTTAAAGTTAACTTGATGTCAAGAGGTGAATTTGATGCAAATATGGCAAATTGGCGATATCGTCAAAAAATCGGGGGTGCCAGCTTCGACCATTCGGTATTATGAAGAGATTGAGTTGTTACCGCCTGCTGAACGCGTAAACGGCCGTCGCCGCTACAGCGATACCATCTTACAGAAGCTCAACATTATTCGCCTGGCACAACAAGCAGGCTTCACAATCGTTGAAATTCAGACCTTGCTGCACAACCTTCCCGCAGATGCGCCTCCCTCGGCCCGCTGGCAGGTCATGGCAGAACAGAAGCTCACGGAATTAGATGAGCGTATGCAAACAATGCAGGCCATGAAAGCTTTATTGGAACAAACCTTAAACTGTGAGTGTGAAACCCTGGAAGCTTGTGGCAGTGGCATCGAAAATGGCGCAACAAGTGGTGTAACCTTGAATTGCTAATTTGCCTGATGAAAACCACATCGTTGTGCATGATTACTATTCAAAAGAATCAACCTTGATAGTACATGGCGGGCAGTAATCAGTAAAAGAGCGGCATAAGGACTTGCCTTGCCGCTCTTTGTTTTGTATAATTACATCAATATATTTTGATTCATTTATATTTGATGGAATATAATATATGATAGCAACCGTTAATCCAACCCTTGATTTCCTCAAACTACTGGCCCATGATGTGCGCTGGACCCTGGTAGTTACCCTGGCTGAAAGCGACCGGCGCGTGCAGGAGTTGGTCGAGCATCTGCAAAAACCGCAAAACCTGATTTCCTACCACCTGCGTCTGCTGCGCGAAGGGCAAATCGTCACCGAACGCCGCAGCAGCGCTGATGGCCGAGATGTCTATTACAGCCTCGATTTGGACTACCTGCGCACGCTGTACCGGGCTAGTGGTCAAACGCTGCATCCCGCGCTGGCTTGTGCGCCGCTGACCACAGATGCTACACAGCCGCAGGGAGGTGATGACGAGTTGGGAGAGGAGAAACGGCCGTTTCGTGTTCTTTTCCTCTGTACCCACAACAGCGCCCGTTCTCAATTGGCCGAAGGGATTCTACGTGCTTACGGAGGAGACCTTGTAGAAGTATTCAGCGCTGGTAACGAGCCGGACCAGATTCACCCCATTGCTATCCGCGTCGCCGCAGCCATGCAAATTGATATTAGCAACCAGCGCTCCAAGCACATGGCTGAATTTGCGGGACAAAGCTTTGATTACGTGATCACCGTTTGCGACCGGGTGCGTGAAGTCTGCCCCGTTTTTCCGGGGGATCCACGTCAAATTCACTGGAGTTTCCCCGATCCGGCGGCTGTGGCCGGGTCTGAAGATGAACAATTTCAGGCGTTTCTGCAAACGGCACGAGAATTATCTACCCGAATTCACTACTTGCGCCTGATGATGGAACGCCGCGCAAAGGAGCAATGATGAAGAAAATCACTATTTTTGGCGACATTCACGCCAATTTACCAGCGCTGGAAGCGGTATTTACCGACATGGCAGCGCGTAATCTGAATAACCTTTACTGTTTGGGAGATCTGGTGGGCTACGGCACATTCCCCAACGAAGTCATTGACGCCATCCGCCAACGCGACATCCCCACCATCATGGGCAACTACGATCAGGGTGTCGGGCAGGATAGTGATGACTGCGGCTGCGCCTACCGCACACCGGAAGCGCAGGCGTTGGGCGTACGCTCCATCTCCTGGTCAAACGCCCACACCACCACCGAAAACAAGGCTTATCTACGCCAGTTGGTAGATAAAATTCCGGTGCAGTTGGGTGATTTGAAAGTGGTGCTGGTACACGGCAGCCCACGAAAGGTGAATGAATACCTGTATGAAGATCGGCCGGAAGCCAGCCTGGAACGGCTGCTGGACATGGTGGAAGCGGATGTGTTGGTATGCGGCCATACCCATCTGCCTTACCATCGGGTGCTGGGCAGCGGCCGTCACGTCATCAACGCCGGAAGCGTGGGCAAACCAAAGGACAATGATCCGCGTGCCTGTTACCTTGTGCTATCTGCTGAGGGGAAAGAGCTTTCCGTTGAGTTCATCCGCGTGGCGTATGATGTAGAAAAAGCGGCTCAGGCGATTGAGGCCACAGAAATGCCCAATGAATTTGCCGAGATGCTGCGGCAGGGGAAGGGGTAAATCTTAGTATCTATACAACAGGTGCAGCCTGAGTCTTTTGGCACGCTCAAGACCTACTTGTCGCAGGCGAAACCGGGCTTCGACAGGCTCAGCCCTCGTCTGGCTGTATAGTTGTAAATCTTATTCCAACAGCCCGTTGGCTAGAGCAAAACGCACCAATGCCGCCCGGCTGCGCATTTCCAATTTTTCCATGCCCCGCGCCCGGTAAGTGTCCACAGTTTTGACACCCAAATTCAGTTGGTCGGCAATCTCCTTGCTGGTGTGCCCTAAAGCCACCAGGCGCAGCACTTCCTGTTCCCGCTCACTCAATGTGTGCCAAAGATTGTCCTCGTCAACCCTCGTGGTTTCCATGCCTGGAACCATATCTTCCAGCAGCGCCCTGGTCATTGAGGGGTGTACGTACACATCGCCGCGCATGACGGCCTGAATCGCAGCAATCAGTTCCACGTCGGCGGCTTTTTTCAGGACGTAGCCGGACACGCCGCTTTTGAAAGCCTGACGCAAATAGCCCTCGTCGTGGTGCATGGTGAGAATGAGGATGCGGGTATCTGGCACACGCTGGCGCAGCAGCGGCAGTACTTCCAGCCCGCCCAATCGGGGCATGGTCAAATCCAACAAAATGATGTCGGGCCGTTCTGTTTCGAGCAATGCCAGCAGTTCTACGCCGTCGGCCGCTTCGCCGATGATGGTCATGTCGCTGCGGGCATTGAGCAGGGCAGCCAACCCGGTACGTAATACGGCGTGGTCATCGGCCAAAATAATGCGGATGGGTGTCATAAGGGTACCTCGACAAAAATGCTGGTTCCTTGCCCCGGCGTCGATTCGATGGTAAGCACGCCGTTGAGCAGTTCGGCGCGTTCGCGGATGCCATAGAGTCCAAGACGGCCGTTTTCCTTCACCTGATCCCAATCGAAGCCCACCCCATCGTCTTCAATAATGGTGCGAATACGGCCGTTTCGGCACTCCAATAATACGCTGGCTGTTTGCGCCTGAGCATGGCGGGCGATATTGGTCAGGCTTTCCTGTACGATGCGGTAAACGGCCGTTTCCACCGCCGATGGCAGCCGTTCTTCCAGACCCATCACCACTAGGTCTACTTCAACGGGATAACGTACCTGGTAATCCTGCACGTAACGATGCAGCGCCGCCGCCAATCCCAGATCATCCAGCACGCTGGGGCGCAGTTCCACCGCCAGGTTGTGTACGCCATCCAGCGTTTGAGCGACTAAAGTACGTACATCGTCGAGCTGCTCTTGAATGTCCGGCAGCGGGCACTGCTGGTTGACCATTTGCAGACGCACCATGAGCGAGGTGAGTGATTGGCCGGTCTCGTCGTGCAGTTCTCGGGCGATGCGGCGGCGTTCATCTTCCTGGGCGGTAATTACTTTTTCCAGTAGTTGGCTGCGTAGATGCTCCCGTTCAGCTCGTTCCTTTTCCGCCTGAGCCAGGTCAGCGGTCATGGCGTTAAACGCTTCGGCCAGTTCACCAATTTCATCCCCGGCCCACGGGATGACATACTGCTGGAAATCACCCTGACCGACCGCTTCGGCCGCTTGTTTTAACTCAATAATCGGACGGGTGACGACCCAGGTAAGCAGCGTGGCAGCGGCAATGCCGACGGCCGAAACCATGACGGTGGTTAGCAGCATTTGCCCGGTGAGCGTGGTGACAGTGGCCTGCATTCCTGCCTCAGACAAGCCAATCCGCGCTACACCGGCTTTCCCATCAAAAATGGGAACGGCCGTATCCCAGACCAAACCTTCATCACTGTCCAACAAAATGGTGTGATGATGATCGCTCGACGCCACCGTATTGATTTCAAGCAAACTTTGCGGGAAGCCGGGGCCAAAAGTGTGCGCCAAAACTGTGCCATTGGAATCAGTCACAAAAGCATAGCGCACGTCGGGGTTGTTTAACTGGGTTTCTACCAGCAGTTGGTGCAAAGAAAAAAGATCGTTGACCAAAATCAGATCGGTGGCGCGGGCGGCCACGTCGCGGGCGACCGATATGCTTTGTTCTTGCAGCCGCTGCTCTAGCGCCAGGGTCAGCACGCTGCGTACTTGCACGGTGATGCCTACACCCAGCAACAGCACCAGCGCCAGCACAATGCCCATAATCTTGGTGCGTACACTGAATGCTCCGGCAAAGCGCCAAAGACGGGCCAAGAATTGTGAATTTTGAATGGTCATTGGTTTATGGATTACGGCTCGCGGTTAACTGCCGTTTCCAGTTCCCGCACCGACTGATAAAGCGCGTCTTCAATCAACACAAAACCATCCATTCCCGCCGCTTGTAAAGCAGCCTGCCCTGCCGCTGTCTCATTCATTTGCAGCAAAGCTGCTTGCAAATCGGCCACCAACTGCGGCCGCGCCTGCGGGCTGACGACGACAGGCGGGATGCCAAAAGCAGGCGATTGGTGAATGACGCGCGTTTTCTGGGCTAGTTCTGGCTCCCGCTCCAGGGCAAATGCGTAAACCAAACTGTCAACGGCCGCACCATCAGCCACATGGTTGGCGACAGCACGAATGGCGTCGTCGTGGCTGTAAGTATAGAACGTGCGGCTGAAGAAGCTTTCGGCCGTTTCACCCATCTGCTGCACCAACCAGACCGGATAATTGCGCCCACTGGTTGAAATGGGATCGGTGAAGGCAAAGACGCTGCCGCGCAAATCGGCCATACTTTGCGCCGGGCTGTCGGCAGGCACAATCAGCAGGGAATGGTAAACGGTGTCCCCCATCACCTGCGGCGCGGCCAGAAGCTGCATTCCAAAATCTCGCTGCCCCACGATATAGGCGCTGGTACACACAAAGGCAACGTCCACTTCGCCGCTTTGCACCAGGTCATTTACTTCGCCATAAGTGCGGCGCTGCACCAGTTCCACCGGTCGATCTAGCTCTTCGGCGAGGTAATCCAGCAGCGGGCCATAGCTGTCAACGGTGCCTTTGGGGGAGATGATGGCGGCAACAGCGACACGCAGGGGTTTAACGGCCGTTGCCGATACCCCTGGCAATGGCTGTAAATCAGACAAATTAATGGAAGCGGCTGCCGGTGGCGTGGCACAGCCGACAAGGAGGAAAAAGGCAATCAGGAGGAGAAAGTAACGCATAAGAATTGTGAATTGTGAACTGTGAACTGTGAATTGATGACCTCATTCACCATTCAGCGTTCACAATTAATTATTCAAAATGTCATTCACCCACGTATAGGCTGCTACCGTATTGGGCATACCCAGAGTGGTGACGGCCAGGGTGACAATGTGCTTGATTTCAGCGGGGGTGATACCGCTTTCCAGAGCGCGGCGCGTGTGGGCGTGGACGGCTCCTTCGTGTCCGAGGCCAATGGCTAAGGCCAGTTTGACCAGTTGGCGGGTTTTGTCATCCAGGGGGCCGTTGTCGTGGCTGGCAGCCGCCAATTGTTCGTAGGCGGTGGCAATGGCCGGAAATTCGGTCATAAATTGATGGTGAGCTTTCGGTTTGTCAGACATGGTTTCTTTCCTTGTGGCTCAATCAAATTTGCTTATTGTAGCATGAGTTGGCCTTAGCGGAGAAACTACCTCCTTCCTCACCATAAACAACAGATCCTCCGGTGCATAATAAGCCGCTCCAGCGCAGGCAGCGCAAAACGGCCGTTCTTCCACCATCACTTCTCGCTCATTGATAATCTCCTCGCCGCAGCCAGCGCAGTTCACCCGCACCCCGGCTCGGCTGACAATCTGGCCTACTGGTGTGCTCAGACACACGGGCTGGATGGTCAAAAGTTGGTCATCAGGCATTTGTTGGTAGCCAACCAATTGGGCGTAGTAATGTTTTTTCTCATCGGGAGCGTACTGGTACGCTTTTTCACGGATGTCGAGTTGGGGGGAAAGGCGAACGGCCGTTTCCGTTTTCACATCTACAAAAGTCGCACCAATTTTGCCGTAATCCGCCAGCCGTAAGGTACGATGTCCCATTGTGCAGCCCGTTGCTGCCGAAAGGCCATCGGCAAAGCAGCCGTCCGTCTCCACAATAATAAGCAGCCGCTTATCGCTGCGCGGCACAGCAAGCCCCAAGGCAGCGGCTCCGGCCAGCCCAATCCGCGCTCCCAACACCTGACGCGGACACAGGTGTTGGTGCTGAGCCGCAGAAATAGCCAGAATCTCTTCCAATGGTATCATGGTTAAACCTGCTCGTTATTTTCAGATGTTTCTTCTTTAATGCCTTGTTTGAATGCCTTAATACCGGCTCCTAACTCATGACCAATTTTACCAATACGGCCAACGCCAAACAGCAACAAAACAACTACCAAAATAATCATCAATTCAGATGTTCCTAACGGGCCAATCATCTTCTTTC
>JACSSI010000903.1 GCA_014879345.1 Anaerolineae bacterium
TTTTGAAGACAAGAATGTTTCTACAATTCTCTGAAACGCCTGTGGCTGATCCATATTGGGCAGATGTGCTGCGTCATCAATGGTTATTTTATTTGCAAACTTAATCTTTTCTTTCATGTAATCAGCAGCCGCGAGGATATACGGTATATCAAGTGAACCAACAATAATTAGAACAGGTACGTTTAGGTTGTCCAAGCGATCAAATGCCAGCGTCTCGGTATTCGGCAAGCGTTTTCCTAATCCTTTAACTTCATGAGATAGCGCAAGGCGATTCATTTCATAGAGCATTTTTCGCATTGCTGGATCCACTTGTTCTGGCGTCCGTCCCATGCCATCAAACCAAATTTGAGTTTCGATTTCAGCCACTAAATCCAAATCCCCAGATTCAAAAGCTTTCTCCGCATCAGCAAATTTAGCTGGTGTTGGAACGTCTAATTCCAACCCACTTGGTCCCGAGTCAACCATTATTAAAGCCTTTGCTCTCGATGGATAAGTCAAAGCAAAATCCAACGCCAAACCACCACCCATAGAGCAACCCATTATGGTAATTGGCTCCTGAATATCCAATGTTTCGAGTAACGAAACTAAATCGCTTAAGTGAGTAAACTCCCCTGCGACAGGTTCGCTTTTTCCATAGCCACGCATATCATAACGAATGACTTGGTGACTTTGAGCGAAATATACAAATTCGTTGTTCCATTGACGACAATCGGCTACACCAGCATGAATCATTACCAGCGGAGTGCCTATACCAGCAACTTCATAATAGAGTTTTGCATTATGGATACTGACAAAACCAGATTGAGGTTGATGTTTTAGCATATCACTCCTTATATTTTGCGTTTGTCAATGATTTGATTTGGTACCTAACGCCCACATCAGCCGCTAGGCGGCGGATACGCATCGTGATAACTGACTCAAATCGACTCTTGATCTTCAATACCGGCCCACTTGAGCGCATCCTCACGTTCCCAAAGGATGTGTAAGACTCGAACAGATTACAAAAGTCTTTGAGACTTTTGTAATCTGTTCTCATTTATCTGGGTGCCAATCTTTATACTCTTCATGAAAAGCAATGAAGTCCTCACGACCACCAAACCATCGCAAAACAGCATCCCGCTGAACGGCCGTTTCCTGATCACTCAAAATAGCTCGATTTGAACTATACGGCCAATCCTCAAAGCGGGAACATAAACCTGCTCGTATCGGATTGCCATGAATATACACAACCAAGCGCATCCAATAAGCTAAATCATCGGCTGGTTTACGTTTGAATTTGTATTAGAATAAGCTACCCGTGCGACCATAACGCTTGTTAAAACTCTTGGCGTAAGAGATGAAAAAATCTCGAAACGCTTTTTCCACGCATGTCAGCTTGCCGGATGACACTTGTTGTAATTGAGGCTCATCATTAATTCGATCTAAAAAATGAAAATGATTGGACATTAAGCAATACGCGTAAGTTGTAACACTTGAAGACAGGTATTTTTTATAACGCTGTAAAAAGAATCGGTAATTTCCATCTTCACGAAAGATAACTTCTTGATTATTGCCTCGATTATAGATGTGATAATAACTACCGGGTTCCATTTGTTACTTCCAACTAAATTTCCAACCAGACTACAAAAGTCTCAAAGACTTTTGTAGTCTTTCGCTCATCGCTCACTCCACAGCACTCTTCCGTGCCGCCAATGTCTGCGACAACAGCCGATTCACCACGGCCGGATCCCCTTTCCCCTGACTCTTCTGCATCACCTGACCCATAAAAAAGCCGCGCAGTTTTTCTTGACCGCCCAAATAAGCCGTTAACTTATCTGGATTATCGGCTAAAACCTGCTCAATCATGGCGGCGATAGCGCTATCGTCAGAGATTTGAGCCAAGCCCTTGGCTTCCACAATCGCTTGTGCCGATTGGCCGGTACTAAACATTTCCGCCAGCACTTCTTTGCCCGTGTTGTTGTTGATGGTACGCTTCTCGACCAAATCAACCAACGCGACCAACCCCGCTGGTGTCACCTGAATCTCGTCGATGCTCTGCTTATGTTCGTTCATCAGCGAGAAGAGATTGTTGATCATCCAGTTGGCAATGGGTTTTGGTTCACCACCGGCGGTAATAGCGGCGTCAAACCACTCAGCCACCGCCCGTTCTTCGGTTAAGACCTGTGAATCGTAAGTCGAAAGGCCATAATTGGACTGGTAACGAGCCACTTTTGCATCAGGCAGTTCGGGTAAAGCAGCTTTGACTTCGGCTATCCACGCATCGCTGATGGCGAGGGGCGGCAAGTCTGGCTCGGGGAAGTAGCGGTAATCTTCCGCTTCTTCTTTGCTGCGCTGGCTAAAGGTG
>JACSSI010000904.1 GCA_014879345.1 Anaerolineae bacterium
ACAATTCGATGCTATTTACGAAGGAGACAATACGATTGAATTCCAATAATCCAACCCTTGCCCACATGCAAACCCAAACGCAGCAATGGCAAGAAACGGCCGACGACAAAGCGCTTTTCTTGCGCTGCTATTTTATGATGACGCGCAATGTGTTAACGGCCGTTAACCACCATGAATTTAACGATCCCATCTGGGTGAGCAATTTGTTAGATCTTTTTGCCAATTACTATTTCGTCGCCCTCAGTGCTTATGAAAATGACCCAGCCTCAGCGCCACTTGTGTGGCAAGTAGCTCACAATGCCGCCAAAAACCCCACCATCAATGCCATGCAAAAACTGCTCCTGGGTGTCAATGCCCACATCAATTACGATCTGGTGTTGACCCTGGTTGATATGCTGGAAATGGAATGGGAAAGTCATACGGAAGAAATGCGTAACGGCCGTTACGCCGACCACTGCCACATCAACCAAATCATAGGCAGCACCATTGATGCCGTCCAAGATGAGGTACTGGAGCCAGCCATGCCTATTTTGGACAGTGTGGACAAACTGCTAGGCCCCCTTGATGAAAAAATCATCCTGCATCTTATCACCCACTGGCGCGAAAAAGTGTGGCACAACGCCACAACCCTCTTAACTATACCTGACACCCAAGACCGTCACATTTTCATTGCCAAAGTAGAACAAGAGGCATTGCAAACCGGCAAATACATCTGCAACAAACAATAAACGCCTGACCACCCAACATCTAAAACAAAATTTCCATATGTTTCGTCGCCAGCGCAATCGGCATCATCTGTTTCACAGTGCCATCCAAACAGTCGAGACAATGAGCGGTTAGTGCCAAAGCATTTTTAACGTTTCACACGATGGGTGACGCTGTGCGCCGCCCAGTGCGGCTCGCCGCCATCCAAACCAAGCTGCTGCACAATGTCATACGCCGCCCAGCCCACAATTTCCACATAAGTGGGGAACGAAAGCGGCAAATCAGCCAACTGCGACACCGTTAAGCCCGCTTTCATACCCGCCGCCACCAACTGCACCGTTTCCACCGCCCGCTCGCCTACCAGATGGCAGCCCAGCAATTTATGCGTTTGCCGGTCGGCGATAAGTTTGCAAAAGCCAGTGGTACGACCGTCAATGATGCTGCGCGGAAAACTATCAAAGCCAATCGTCGCCGCCACCACGTCAAACTGCTCCCGCGCCTGCGCTTCGGTGAGACCAATTTTGGCATATTCCGGATCGGTGTAGCTGCCTGTGGGAATTAAATCAAACTGCAAAATATGGCGCAGCCCGTTCACTGCATTCGAGGCGGCATAATACCCTTCCTGGCTGCCGGTAGGCACCAGCATCGACTGGCCGTTGACATCGCCAGCCGCAAAGATATGGGGTACGTTCGTTTGCATATACTCATTCACCTGAATGTAGCCGGCGCGATTGGTGGCAACGCCCGCCGCCTTCAAGTTCAAGCCTTCGGCATTTGCCAGCCAACCCACCGCCATCACCAGAGCGGAGACGGTTAACGTGTGACTTTGCCCGGCCAGCTTGTAGCGAAAACGAATACCATCATTCGTTTTTTCAATCTGCTCAATGCCTTCAAACCCCTCAATTACCGTCATGCCGTGTGCTTCAAAAGCAGCTTTGATGGCGGTGGATACATCTTCATCCTCTGTCATCAGGATGCGTGGGGCCAGTTCAAACAAGCTGACCCGCGTACCAAATGCGTTAAATATGGAGGCTACCTGGGCACCCGTCGCCCCGGAGCCAATGACTGCCATGGAATCTGGCAAGTCTGTCAGGTTCCAGGCATCGCTGTGGGTGATGGCGTGTTCAAAACCGGGGATGGGCAAACTGCGGGACCGGCCGCCTGTACAAACGATAATGTTTTTCCCTGATAAACGCTGCCCTGATGCCATTTCGATGGTATGCGGATCCACAAAACGAGCTTCTCCGGCCTGCTCATAAATAGCAACACCTTTCATTTCTAAATCGCCGCGTAGATCAAGCTGTTCATGAAGTGTGTAAACGACGGATTGGACACGCCCCATGAGTTTTTGGTAATTAACTGAGGGTGGCTCAGCTTCAATCCCATATTGAGCTAATTGGTTGGCTTCACGCACTAACCGCGCCGCGTGAGCCAGGGTGCGCACTGGCACAGGGCCGTCATTGGCTGCCATGCCGCCGACATATTCTTTGGTAATCAAAGCGGTTTTTGCACCCAATTCAGCAGCCCGTTCCGCAGCAGTAATGCCCGCTGGCCCCGCCCCCATTATGATGACATCAAACATGGTATCTCCTTCGTAAATAGCATCGAATTGTCACGAATTAACACGAATTTTTGTT
>JACSSI010000905.1 GCA_014879345.1 Anaerolineae bacterium
TTCAGCCGCCCAGGCGAACAGTAGACATAACACCAGGGAAAAAGCGACGATGCCCTGGCTGATAGGCAGGCGTTCTATCCAGGCGATGAAACGGGGAACGAGGTATAGACCAACGGCCGTTGCGCCCACCAAATAGCCTATCATCTTCAGCAAGGTAATGAGGATGCTGACTAATCCTCCTTCGGTATCACCAAGCAGGATAACGGCGAGAGACAGCGCCAGAATGACCAGAATATCGTCGAAAACGGCCGCGCCTAGCATGGTGAGACCCACCCGGCTGCGCAAGACGTTGAGTTCCAGCAAGGTCTGGGCAGAGATGCTGACGCTGGTGGCTGAGAGCGTGAGGCCGATGAAAATGGCGCTCGCCATCTCTGCGCCAAATAAAAGGGCGGTGCCTGCGCCTAAAATAAGGGGAAAGACGACGCCCAAGGTGCCAGCCAGGGCAGATACTTTGCCGGAACGAGCCAAATCTTCGAGATTTAGTTCCAATCCAGCCAGCATCATCAGCAGGATGACGCCGATTTCGGCCATCATGGTGATGGTTTCACTGAGGAAGTGATCGTCGTGGAAGAGGGGCCAACCGAGCATGTTGATGAGGGTTGGCCCGAGGATGATACCAGCGAGAAGTTCGCCCAAAACGGAGGGCTGGCCTAAACGGACGCTGATGTATCCGCTGAGTTTGGCAACGACAATGATGATTGCCAATGCCAAAATAAGGTTTAGAAACTCATGTGACATAGTGGATACCGCTTGTTTTCCTTTTCCGGAATGAATAAAAACAGGGTATGCATTAGCTGTTTTTGTTCATTCTTTCAAGGCAAGTATAGCAGTACCTGGGGGTGGTGTCATTCTGAACCCATCGGCTTTGTTCTGGCAGCAGGCTGTTTCACTCAGTCCTGTGCTGAGCTTGCCGAAGTAATGACGCGGATAAAGCCTATGAATTCCCAAAGACCCAAAAAGTTTAAATCGGTTAGTCAATCTGTTTAGACAGGGCGATCTTCCTTCATTCTTTAATCTCCTGAAAGGGGGAGAGGGGATTGGTCTGGCTCAACGGCCGTTTCGTCTGGCACAACGAGGTGGTGAGTTTGGTAGTATGCTTTCAGGTCGTCCTGTTTGGTTTTGTTCCACAGCGGCACGCCGTCGGAGTAGGCGGCGCGGCCAATCATGTGGGCGGAGACGGGCGCAGTGAGCAGGACGAAGATGCTGGTGGCGATGGCGCGGCTGGTGATACCAAGTTCCCAAAAGAAAACGGCCGTTCCCAGCAATATCAGCCCTAGGCCCAGCGTAGAAGCCTTGGTGGCCGTTGACATACGCAAAAACATATCGGGCATACGCAGTAAGCCGACGCCAGCCAGCAGGATAAAAAATACACCAGCGGCCATTAAAATTACTCCGAAGATTTCGTTGAAATAGGTCATGTGTTAGTCCGTTAGTCTAGTGATCTGGTAGTGCGTAGTGCGTAGTGCGTAACAAGAATGCTACGCACTACGCATTACGCTCTACGTTTCACCGTCTTAAATCAATGTAGTAAGCGAAGGCAATTGTGCCGAGAAATGAGATGAGAGCCAGGATGGTCGCCACATCTAATATGACAGGGCGCTCGGTGATGACGGCGTAAACGGCCGTTATCGCAATGCCCACTGTCGTCAACAAATCCAGCGCCACCACCCGGTCGGGCAGGCTGGGGCCTTTGTAAAGGCGAATGAACGAGAGCGCAATTGTCAGCATGAGCAGCGTCAAAGCCGCTGATCCAATCGCATCAATAATCAGGTCGCTGCTCATTGCAACACCTCAATCACGCGCCGCTCAAACCCTTGTTTGATTGTCTGGCGGAACGCCGCCACATCATCTACGTGCATGGTGTGGATGAAAATTTGTGAGCGGTCTTCGGCCACTTCCAGGGTAAGCGTGCCGGGTGTAAGCGTAATCAAATTGCCCAGGAGCGTGATGCCAGCGTCACTTTGAATATCCAGAGGAACCGCCACCACAGCCGGGGTCAATACAATTTTGGGCGAAAGCACCTGCACTGTCACCCACAAACTAGACATAACTAATTCTTTTAAGAAGAACAACATAAAGCTAAAAATGCGGCGCACCCGATCCGTGTAAGCTTGGGCAGAGCCAGAGGGACGGGTCAACGCCAGCAGCAAATAGACAATAATAAAGCCGATTGCGAAATTTCCGGCATTAAATTCACCCGTTAGAGCGACCCAGGCTATTGCTAATAAAATGTTTAATAAGAACATCTTCGTTCTCCAGAAAAAGAAATTAACTATTTTAGATAGTGCGTAGTGCGTAGTGCGTAGACTCACGTTCTACGCACTACGCACTACGCACTACG
>JACSSI010000050.1 GCA_014879345.1 Anaerolineae bacterium
TGTCGGGCAAATACCAGTTGCACCACACCTTTTCATTAAGCGGCCGCGAAAAAGTGCAGCGGCAGACCACCCTCGTCTTCCCCACCCGAGGCTACTACAAACTAGGTCCGGTCACGTACAAATCAGGCGACGTTTTCACCCTGTTCACCACCGAACGGCAGCATCAATACATCGACACCCTGGTCGTCTATCCCCAAATCTGGCCGCTGGAAGAGCTAGGTCTGCCTGCCAAAAAACCGTTCGGCGAGGTGAAAACGCAGCACAACCTGTTTACCGACCCCATCAAAACGCAGGGCATCCGCGATTACCAGCCCCAAGACCGCTTCCGCGACGTGCATTGGAAAGCGACAGCCCGTCGCGGCCACCTGCAAACCAAAATTTACGACCCCTCTGTGGGCATGACGCTGGCTGTTTTTTTGAATGTTGCTACCTTTCCCAAGCATTGGATGGGTTTTGACCCGCTCTTGCTGGAACGGGCGGTCAGCGTGGCCGCTTCTGTGGGCAATTACGGCCTCCAGCAAAAGTGGGAAGTGGGCATCTACGCCAACGGCTCCGTGCCCAATTCCGACCAGCCGATTCGCGTGCCACCCGGCCGCAGTCCAGACCAGTTGAGCCACATTTTGGAAGGCATGGCAGTGGTGACGGAGTTTGCCACCGGTTCCATTGAAGGCATGATCATGCGTGAAAGTCCGCGTTTGCCCTGGGCGGCGACGGTGGTTTTGGTAACGGCCGTTGTCACCGATGAGATCATGGTCGTTTTGGTGCGACTGCAAGAAGCAGGCCGCTGCATCGTGCTCATCTCCCTGGCCGCCGAGCCGCCGCCCACCAACCTGGGCAATATTCTCACCTATCACATTCCCTCAAACGCCCCCGCCTTTGCCGCAGGCCAGCACAGCCATACCGCCACCGAAGCCGCCCTGCACGCCATCCCCACGCCGGAGCCGGTAGAGTTGGAGATTGAGGCATTTGAAACATGAGTCAAACCGGCATCCTCCTCCAGCCCTCTGAAAATCCCCAACGCCGCCAACTGGTTTGGGGCTATCTCCAGCACGAAATCCTCTACTTAACGTGGATGCTGATGGAAATGACGCTGCTTGCCCCCTTGTTGGCGACGATATTACCCGCCCCGCGCACCTGGCCGCCCGGTTTATTCCTGCTGTGGCTGCTGCTGCTCATGTATCTGCCGTTTAATCTGGTACGGCTCATGAGCACGCTGGATTGGCCTCGTTCCCGCCAGCAACTGATTTTGGCAACGGCCGTTTTCCTCATCTACGTCCTCTCCATTCGCGCCCTCTTTTACCAGCCAGCCTCCCTGTTTGATTTGAGCTGGATCAGCCAGTTCTTCGGCAGCATCGCTGAGTCCGACAACCGCGAATGGCTGCAAAACCTGGGTTGGTTTGTCGTCGTGGCCTTTGTCTGGTGGCGGGGACTGCGCCTGGTGGGCAAAGCGTTCACCATCTACACGGCCGGACGCCGGCTGCGCGTAGGTGGTCTGGTGATAGCCCCGCTCATCATCTGGGCCAGTCTGGGCAGACTGCCGTGGAGTATCGTACCCTTTATTTTGCTGTTTTTTATGGTCTGCTTAACGGCCGTTGCCCTCACCCGTGTCGAAGAAATCGAAAAACAACACTCAGGCCGCTCCGTCTCCCTCAACCCCAAATGGCTGCTCACTATCATCGCTGCCGCTTTCTTACTCATGCTGACAACCCTGCTGCTCACCTTCATCATCAGCGGCGAAACCTTGCTTGCCATCTCCGGTTGGCTCCACCCGCTGTGGCAAGCGCTGTACGCAGGCGCCACCGTCGTCCTCAACACCATTCTCAACCTGCTTTCCCCCATCTTGGAACGACTCTTCCTGGTCATCGAATGGCTGATAAACCTCATCAGACCCATGATGACAACCGTCCTCCAGGCGCTGCCTGAGCCATTCGACGGCACGCTCCTGCCCACACCGGAAGCTGTGGATCCTGCGCAAGTGGATGCTGGGCCTACCAATGGTTTCAAGCTAATCAACATCCTGCTCATGGTCGCCATCATCCTGGCAATCACCCTCACCCTGGGGCGTGTTTATCGTAAAGCAGAATTTGCCGCCCGTAACAGTGCGGCCGCCGCGCCAACAGATGCCAGCAATGCCCCCGCACGCCCCAGCCTCGGCCGCAGACTGCTCAACAGGCTGGGCTTGCGCCATGGCTGGCGAGCCGCCGCTTCCATTCGCCGAATTTACCAGCAAATGTGTGCTGCCGCCGCCGTCAGCGGCTACCCTAGAGCAGAAGCCGAAACCCCGTTTGAATACCTGACTACCCTCGCCAAAGCATGGCCTGAAAACCAGGCAGATACTCGCCTGGTCACAGAAGCTTACGTCAAAGTACGCTACGGGGAACTGCCAGAATCCCCTGAGGAACTAGATGCCATCCGCCAGGCCTGGAAACGACTAGAAGCCATGCCCCCCATCGACTCGCAAAAAGCAGAAAAGCAACAAATGAAATTAGACTCGCTAAAATGAACGCAGCTAGTACAAAAGTCTCATATTTTCTCCTATTTGCACCCAACAATTTTATGGCAGGAAACGGCCGTTACCCCTACAATTTTCACTGGTATATTCGTTTGACAGCCTAAAACATGTATGTTATGATTTTTTGCGTTCTAACTAACATAAAATTAGAATTTAATAAGTTTAGCAAGGAGATTTCAGGATGAGATCCCGTACCGAAATGATGGTCGACCGCCTACGCGACCTACAAGCAGGAACCCCAGACATTGAAGCATCTGCAGTTGTGAGCGTTGACGGCTTAATCATGGCCTCATCATTGCCAGCAGATGTTGATGAAGACCGTATTTCTGCCATGTCCGCCGCGATGCTCTCTTTGGGCGATAGAATTTCTAGCGAATTACGGCGTGGCACACTAGATCGCGTATTCATTAAAGGTAGTGAAGGTATTATTGTTTTGATGGCGGTTGGCGAAGATGCTGTTCTCACCGTTTTGGCTCGGGCTCAGGCAAAGCTTGGTCTCATTTTCTTGGATATGGGCCGCGCAGCAGATGACCTGGAACGACTTCTATAAAAAAGGAATTATGCGAAAGAAAATTTCGCTAAGACACCATACCACGTAATGTCAAGAGGGGCATGTTACCTAAAGTAACATGCCCCTCTCTCTTTTTAGGAGAAAATAAAATGACCAAATTTATATTTTTCACAGGGGGCGTTGTCAGTTCTGTTGGCAAAGGTGTCACAGCCGCAGCTCTGGGCAACCTCCTAAAAGCACGCGGATTCTCCGTAGCCGTGCAAAAACTAGATCCCTACATCAACGTTGACCCCGGTACCATGTCGCCCTATCAGCACGGTGAAGTATTTGTCACCGACGACGGTGCTGAAACTGACCTCGATTTGGGGCATTACGAACGGTTTACCGACATCAGCCTCAATCAGGCCTCAAACGTTACCACTGGCCGCGTTTATGCCGAAGTCATTGCCCGGGAACGACGGGGCGATTATTTGGGCGGCACTATCCAGGTTATTCCCCACATTACCAATGAGATCAAACGCTGCATCCACCTTGTCGCCCAAAAAAGTGATGCTGATATCGTGCTGGTGGAAGTAGGGGGTACAGTCGGCGATATTGAGAGCTTGCCCTTTATGGAAGCCTTACGCCAAATGCGCTCTGATGTTGGCTATGAAAACACGCTCTACGTCCACGTCACCTTCCTGCCCTACGTGGGAGCCAGTCGCGAGTTGAAGACCAAACCCACGCAGCACAGCGTCCGCGAGATTCGCGGCATTGGCATTCAACCAGATGTCATCATTGCCCGTGCTGACCACCACATCCCCCAAGAACATATCGAGAAAATCGCGCTGTTCTGCGATGTGCCAACCAAAGCGGTCATTCCGGCCGTTACCAGCGATATTCTGTATGCCATTCCGCTAAAACTGAGCAGCACCCATCTGGATGAGTATGTTGTTGAACGGCTGCAACTACCCGAAACCAAAAAACCGGATTTGAGTGAATGGGAAGCGCTTATCGACGAAATCCGCAAGCCTAAACCAACGATTCGCGTGGGTATTGTGGGCAAATATGTGGAGCTGCACGATGCCTATATGAGTGTGCGGGAAGCGCTTTACCACGCCGGTATCCCCAACAATCGTCAGGTAGATATCGAATGGATTCATTCTGGCGATCTGGAAAAGGGCAAAGGCTGGGAACAGTTTGAAGGGCTGGATGGCATTGTCGTGCCGGGTGGTTTTGGTGAACGAGGTGTTGAGGGCAAAATTCAGGCGGCACGCTGGGCCAGGGAGAACAATGTGCCTTATCTGGGTCTATGTCTGGGTATGCAGGTGATGTGTATTGAATTTGCCCGCCATATTTTAGGTACAGATGATGTCAACAGTACTGAATTCGACGCCCAAACGGATCATCCTGTTATCAGCCTGATGCCGGATCAAACACACCTGACTGATATGGGCGGTACGATGCGTCTGGGGGCCTATCCCTGCAAAGTGGAGCCCGGCACAAAAGCGGCAAAGGCGTATCAGAAATCGCTTATTTATGAACGTCATCGACACCGTTGGGAATTTAATAACACCTATCGGGAACAGTTCGTTGAAGCGGGAATGGTGTTCAGTGGGCTTTCTCCCGACGGCCGTTTAGTGGAAATTGCTGAACTGCGGAATCACCCGTTTATGCTGGGCAGTCAGTTCCACCCGGAGTTCAAGAGCAGACCCAATCGGCCACATCCCCTGTTCAAAGCGTTTTTGGAAACGGCCGTTAAGCACCAAACAGCCCGTCAAGGCACTCACGCAACAACTGATAATGGTACTGTTGTTCAAGAGGAAAAAGCAGCCAAAACGAGCTAAAAATTTGTAAACTTATAAGTTCATATACGAAAAAGGGGTGCTGGAAATTTAACCAGCACCCCTTTTTTTATTAGCCGTTAACGGCCGTTTTAGACTTAGGTAAGCGTTCGTTTTTAACTTGCCGAGATTGGTCCAATCTTGAAGATTGGACCAATCTGAAGACCGCTACATTATTTGTGAACGCTTATCAAGGTGCAGTAATCGTGAAGCGGGCAATTTCATTTTTTCTCAGCGCTTGTGACGTTTGCACACCCGCCCCGGCAGACACATTGCTGAAAGAAAGTTGTACCACAACCAGGGGAGTCTGACCTTCACTGGTTGCCTGTATCTCTATAGCATTCGGCCCACTTTGGAAATTTGCCGTGCCACAAATATCCCGACCACCTGTCTGGAAGTTGTTGAGCGTCAGATTCCCATTCACCAGAATATGAATTCTGTCACCGTCCACAAACTGGGGGTCTTTAATGCAGACGGTTGTCTGGTTGCTGCTCAGGCTGATATCAGACATAGTAGAACCTGAATCATGATCTGGCTGGACATAGAGTTGAGATTCCACCCAGGCTACATCATTTGCTGCCCACAGCACCCAATTATTTGACTCGTTATAAACAGCCCAACTACCCGTCTGCGGATTGTCCATGACATGCCCAAATATCTCAACGCGGTTGGCATTGACAACATCGTAGTTCAAGAAATAGCGAATGCCGGAGCCTTCAGGAGCAGACGAGGCAAAGAAATTGGTGATAACAGGCGCCTGGCTGGGGGCTTCGGTAGCGTTGACGCGCTCCCCGTTGTTGGCTTCAGGAACGGCCGTTTCTGTGGCTTGTGCGGCTTCAACTGTGGCATAAACGGCCGTTACCGTTGCCGGTGCAACTGTCGGCGACAACGGGGTCGGGGTTGACGTGGGCAAATCGGGTAACGCCGGTAATTGAATTTCGATGGCGGTCGGCGCGGCATCCACAGGTGTGGCTGAGACGATAATAACCTGCTCTGGTGGCGGCAGCGTCGCCGTCGCTTCAGGTGTCGCCGCACCACCGCAAGCCGCCAAAACAGCAATCATCATTAAGACAAGTAAAAATCCAAACTTTTTGTTCATAAGCATCCTTCCTTTCATTTTAATATTTAAACTATGCACGATGACACCCCATAATGGTAGCCGCTCCCCGTAAACTGGGCAAAGTCGTCAATAAAAAATTTTGTGGCTGTTCAACGAGACCTGTCAGGTTTACTCGAGAGATAAGCATCTATCTAAGCCAAACCTGACAGGCCTTATTCGGTACATCTGTATGGTTACTAAATTTTGTCATCCTCTGGTATTTCGCTAAACTCTACACATGGAACGCCGTGAATCTCGCACAATATATGCCGCCGGTGTCGTCATTATCATCGCCTTTGTTGGTATCTTTTTTTTCCTTTGGTATCTCTCTGTGGATAATCAAAAAACAAGGGTTGAAGCAGCACCCACAACGGCCGTTTTAGCCATCGTGCCAACTGAAATGGGAACGGCCGTTCTCCCCACCATCGCCCCAGACAACACAGCCACACTCCCGCCCGTGCCTCAAACCCACACCATCCAATCCGGGCAAACCCTGTTCGCCATCGCCAACAGCTACCACCTCACCGTAGACGAACTGGCCGCCGCCAACAACATCACCGATCCCGCTCTCATCCAGGCAGGACAAGAACTCATCATCCCCAACCAATTCACCGAACCGACTCCACCCACCAACACACAAACAGAGCAGGCAGCAAACCCGCCAACACCTGCCACCAGCAACCCATCACCCACCACCTTAAACGGTATCCCGCTCGACCAAATCGTCATCATGCCGCCAAACGTGCTGGAAAACACACGCGCCATCTACGCCAAAGGCCAAGAACTAGGCCGCAATCCCCACGCCTTTTCCAAAATGGGCGACAGCACTGTCGAAAACGACCATTTCCTCTCCCGCTTCGATGGCGGACCTTACAATCTGGGCGACTATACCTACCTCCAGCGCGTTATTGATTATTTCCCCGGTTCCTTCAACCGCGACAGCGCCGCCGTGCGCATTGGCCTCCATTCCTGGACGGTTTTCGATCCCATCTGGGCCGACAAAACAATCTGCCAGCCCAATGAAACCGTCATCGCCTGTGAAATCAGGCTGCACAACCCCAGCATCCTCTTCATCCGCCTCGGCTCCAACGACGTGGGTGCGCCTGACCTTTATGGCGAGTCCATGCGCCAAATTGTGCAATTTGCGCTCGACAATGGCGTCATCCCCATCATCGGCACCAAAGCAGACCGCAGCGAAGGTAGCAACCAAAACAACGACATCGTGCGCCAAATCAGTGCCGACTACCAGATTCCACTGTGGGAATTCGACCCCGTAGCTGGCACGCTGCCCGGACGCGGGCTAGACGTGGACAACATACACATGAATACCTTCTACGCCCATGATTACACAGACCCCACCGCCTTCACTCGCGGCCACGCCATGCACAATCTAACGGCGCTGATGATGTTGGATGCGATATTGAATGAGGTGATAGAGAAAAATTAGAGATTGAAGATTGAAGATTTAAGATTGGAGATGGGGGAACACGCCACCCACCATTCGCCACTTTTTCCAGATTAAAACCCGCTACATTTTACGGAAAAATGTGCAATTGCGGCTATAATCACCCTTCAACTTTTTTAGGAAGAAACTTGCACATGCAAAAAATACGCATTTCACTTTCATTGATGATTATTTTGCTTGCCACCAGCCTGACAGCGTGCGGCGGCGCTCAAGCAGAACCGGCGGCTACGCTGGCTCCAGCGGCCACCATTCCGGCCGTTCTGGAAGCGGAAGCCCTGCCCACAGAAACGGCCGTTCCCCTGCCCACAGAAACCCTGCCAGCAACGGCCGTTCTCCCCACCACAACCCCCACCACCAGCCAGCCCGAACTGCCGCCAACCAATACGCCCTTGCCAGAAGCCACACAAGCGGCAACGGCCGTTCCGCCCAGCATCAATGGCATCCCCATAGAGCAAATCGTCGTGCTGCCGCCAGCAGTCCGCCAAAACGTGCAAACCATCTTAGCCAACGGGCAGACCCAAGGCCGCAGCGCCACCACCTTTTCCAAACTAGGCGACTCGACTTCCATGAACCCCAACTTCCTGGGACGCTTCGACGATCCCGCCAACGTCAACCTGGGCGAATACGCCTACTTGCAGCCGACAATTGACCGTTTCAAAGGTCACTTCTCCCGCTACGGTGTCGCCGCCAAAAACGGATTGCACTCCTGGTCAGTATTTGATCCGCTCTGGGCAGACAAAGATTGGTGCAACGCCAATGAAGACGTGCTCAACTGTGAATTCCGTCTCAACAATCCCAGCATCATCTTCGTGCGCCTCGGCTCCAACGACGCTGGTGCGCCATCAGGCTATCGCTACAACATGAAACAAGTCGTCGAAACCAGCATCGCCAATGGCGTCGTGCCCATCCTCGTCACCAAAGCCGACCGTTTTGAAGGGGAAGGCAACATCAACAACGACATCCTGCGTGAACTAGCCGCTGAATTTAACGTGCCTTTGCTCGAGTTTGACCTTGTGGCTGAAACCTTGCCCAATCGCGGACTCATACCCAACGATGTCCACATGGCAGAACTGGTCGCCCCCCACGATTTCACCCTGCCAGAAACGATGCAAAGCGGCCACGCCGTCCACGACCTTATCGCGCTGATAATGTTAGACGAATTACGCCAGGAAATGGAAAAAGCAGGTTACTAACCCACTCATAGAACCCAAGCTGTACGGTTCATGATTAGTTCTGTGGCGTGTGGCGAGGAAAACCTGCCACTCGCTACCCGCTATTAAAAAAAGGAATCATATGAAAAAAATATTTTTACTCTGTTTATTACTCACACTGCTTCTTGCCGCTTGCGGCAGCAGTTCAGCCAGCGACCCCGCGCAAACGGTTGAAGCCTATCTTCAAGCCAAAGCAGATGGCGATGCCACCACCATTCAGCAGCTTCTCTGCTCAGAAATGGAAGGAGTTTTGGAACGGGAATCCCGCGCCTTTGAGAGCGTCTCTGGCGTTCATATTGAAGGTATGGCCTGCACAGATGAGGGCAGTGGCAAAGTAAGCTGCACCGGCAAGATAGTCGCCACCTACGGCACAGAAGACACCGAGTTTCCGCTTACCGCCTACCGCGTTGTTCAAGAGGATGGCGAGTGGAAATGGTGTGGTGAAAGCAATTAGGAAAGATGAGGGATGAAGGATGAATTCATCGTTCAGCATTCATCATTTTTATGTTACGAAAAATTTTTAGTCGAGAGAATCTGCTGGCGCTGGGATTGTGTATCATTATCCTGCTGCTGATTATTGTCACCAGCGATAGTGCGCCGCAGTGGATCTATCAAGGGTTTTAATGAAAAAATCAACACATTCGGGTGGCAGTCACTTCAAACGTGCCTGTCACCTTTTCACGTTTTTACTTTTTGGTCTCGTTTTTATGTTAGCCGCTTGTGGATCAGCAGCAGTAGCAAATTCACCAACGGCCGTTCCCGCCACCAATCCGCCCGCCACAGAAGCAATCGCTCAAGCAACGGCCGTTCCCACCGATACAGTCGAACCAACCAAAATGCCCACAGAAACGGCCGTTCCTCCCACCGCCGAGCCAACCGCCACCCCACCGCCTTCCGCAACACCCATCCCCTCACCCACAGCCATCCCTGAAACCCAAATCGTCAACGGCATCCCGCTCAGTGAATTCCTGATCATGCCAGAAAACGTGCAAGAAAACGTGCGGGATATTTATGCGCGGGGCAAAACACAACTGCGGAACCCGCGTGCCTTCTCCAAAATCGGCGACAGCGTGGTACTCACCCCCCATTTCCTGGCCCGCTTCGACAGCGACAACTACAACCTGGGCATCTACGATTACCTTCAGCCTACCATCGACCAGTTCGCCGGCAGCTTCTCCCGTTACGGCCAGGCTGCCCACGTCGGCCTCTCCTTCCGCACCATGTATGAACTGGGTTGGCCCGACGAGAAATTCTGCGAACCTGAAGAAGATATCGTCGCCTGCGAAATTCGCACCAACAATCCCAGCATCTTCATCATCCGCCTGGGCACCAACGACCAGGTGCCAGCCGCCATGGAAGCCAATCTGCGCAAACTGCTAGAAGACCTCATGGCTCAAGGCATCGTGCCCATCCTCAGCACCAAAAACGACCGCTTCGACGACGAGAAAAATGTCAACAACCAGATCATCCGTGACCTGTCCGTAGAATACGCAGTGCCTTTGTGGGATTTCGACCTCCTGGCAGACACAATGCCCTTGCGCGGCCTCAGCGGTGATGGTATTCACCTGACCATGCACGATACCAACGACTACACCAACCCCGAAGTGCTGGAACGGGGCTATCCCGTTAACGACTTAACGGCACTCATGATCCTGGACACCATCCTCAAAACAGTAGACCAACAATAAGAAACATGAACCACACCAGACTTCATTTGACTTCATTTAGAGACATAATGTCTAGTACGTATTGCGTAAAAAAATATGCACTACGCCCTACGCATTACGCACTAGGCTTAACGGCCGTTCTCTTCATCTTCCTGGCTATCAGCACCACCGCCTGCTCCTCAGCAACCCAAGAAGTCGCGGCAGCCATCAGTCCGACCCAGATACCGCTGCCCACCCAGGCCGAAGTCGCCACCGTGCCGCCCACAGAAACCGCCATCCCGTCCCCCACCGCCACGGAAAAGCCCTCATCCACACCCACCCACACACCAACTGTCACGCCCACAGACACGCCAACCGCCACCCCGTCCCCCACCGCCATCCCGCCGGGAGAACTTGTCAACGGCCTGCACGTTGACGAATTCGTCATCCTGCCACCAGATGTGCAAGCCCACATCCTGGAAATCTACGCTCTGGGGCAGGAAAAAGAGCGCCGCCCCAACGCCTTCTCCAAACTGGGTGACAGCAGCGCGGCCTCCCCCGATTTCCTGGTACGTTTTGACCAGCGCACCTTTGACCTGGCCCAATACGCCTATCTCCAGGAGACCATCGACTACTACGACAAATCCTTCCAACGATTCGGCGCCACCCTCAAAAATGGACTGCACGCAACGGCCGTTTTCGCCCCAGACCTCATCAATTTAGAAATCTGCGATCTTGAATTCGACACCGATATGCTAGACTGCGAATTCCGCCTGCACAATCCCAGCATCCTGCTCATCGCTTTGGGCACCAACGACCAGAGCGACCAGTTCGAGCCGCGCATGGAAAAAATCGTTAATTACACCATGGAACGCGGCATCATCCCCGTCCTCATCACCAAAGCCGACCGATTTGAAGGCGAAGACAACCGCAACAACATCAGCATCCGCCGCCTCGCCGAAAAATACCAACTGCCCCTCGTTGACTTCGACATTCTTGCCAATACCTTACCCAATCGTGGCATGCAGGAACAAGATAACGTCCATCTCACCTGGTACGGCCCCTTTGAATACACCTCTCCCGAACCGTTTGAGCGCGGCTACCCCATGCTCAACCTCGCCACCATCATGATGCTCGACAAAATCCACAATACCATCCAGGCAGAATTTCCTGAGGAAGAATAATGAATTTTGACTATGTTAGTAATTATTCGCCACCATTTACCCCCACCCTAACCCTAACCCAAAGGGAGAGGGGATCGGTCTGGCTTCCTTTCCCAATGGGAGAGGACTGGGGAGAGGGTAGTGAAAACTTCGTGCCACTTACTGAATGTAAACACGCTTCATTCACAATTCACAATTCACAATTCACAATTCATTATTAGCTATGGGTCTCAATCTTTCCAGCCTCCTCGTTTTCGCCATCGCTGCCGTGCTCTATGCCGGACTGCTCTCTGGGCGATGGCGGGGCTGGGCGCTGCTGATTGGCAGTGCGCTCGGCATCTACTGGTTGCAGCCCAATTTAGCACCCCGTTTTGCCAGCTATGCCCTGCAAACGGGAACCATCGCCCTCACCGTGCTGCTGTGGGCGCTCAGTCGCAAACGAGACGACGAGACCCAGCAAGCCACCTGGCACGAAGATCGCCAGACGCTGGTCGTGCTGCTGCTGGTCATCTTTGGCGTGGCGCTGCTGCGCTTTTTGCCGACTGACTATCGCCCCATCGCCTACCGTCCGCCCGCCCCGCTCACCGTCGCGCTGGCGGTTGGCCTTGTCAGCCTTATCTTCCTGGGCATCGCCAAACTGTCAGAAAGAGCCGAACAGCGTAAAGTGCTGACGGGTGGCATTCTGTTTATTGTGGTCTTGTTTGTCATTTTGAAGACGCCGCTGCTGGTAACGGCCGTTTCCCACCTCTGGCGCTCCTTCACCAACCAGGACACAGCCCTGGCGGCTCCCTCTGATTTGGCCTGGCTTGGCTTCTCCTACGTCGCCTTCCGTCTCATCCACACCCTGCGTGACCGGCAAACCGGCATTCTGCCCGTCCTGACTCTGCGCGAATACGTCACCTACGTCATCTTTGCCCCCGCCTACATCGCCGGCCCCATCGACCGCGCCGAACGCTTCGTCAAAGATTTCCGCGCCCTGCCAGAGATGGTCGGGCTGGATGCGGCGCGTTTCGGTGAAGGCGGCTATCGTATCGCCATCGGCCTCTTCAAAAAATTCGTCATCGCCGATTTGCTGGCGCAAGGTATGTCGCTCACCATCGCCAATGCCAGTCAAGCCACCTCCCCGCTAGCCTTGTGGCTGCTGCTTTACGGCTACGCCCTGCGCCTCTACTTCGATTTTGCAGGCTACACCGACATGGCGATTGGCCTCGGTATGCTCTTCGGCATTCGCCTGCCGGAAAATTTCAACCGACCCTATCTCAAGACCAATATCACCGCTTTCTGGCAAAACTGGCACGCCACGTTAAGCAGTTGGGCGCGGTTTTACGTGTTCACGCCGCTCTCCCGTTCCCTGCTGCGGCGCAAACCGCGCCCCTCGCCCACGCTCATCGTCTTCGTCTCGCAAACGGCCACGATGCTGACGATTGGTCTGTGGCACGGCGTTAGCTGGAACTATCTCATCTGGGGCTTGTGGCACGGCGGCGCTCTCTTCGCCCACAAGCAATGGAGCGACCGCACCCGCAAATGGTATCGCGGCCTCGACGACAAACCCTGGCAAAAACGCGCCTGGACGTTGTTTAGCTGGTTCCTCACCTTCAATTTTGTCTGTCTGGGTTGGGTCTGGTTTTTGCTGCCGGTGGAAACGGCCGTTACCGTTTTTGGCAGGTTGTTTGGATTTGGGTGGTAAAAGTGGCAAGTAGCGGGTAGCGGGTAATCACCTGCCACCTGCCACTCGCCACAAAAATCAGTTACGCCAGGTTATCAATCAATCCCACTATTTCTTCTGTTGCTGGAATATCCTGCATATCGTGGCCGTAATGAATAAAACG
>JACSSI010000906.1 GCA_014879345.1 Anaerolineae bacterium
TACCGGCAGTTTGCTCTCTGGGAAAAGGAATTGCGGCCTGCTGATGCCGTACGTGGTGATGAACAAACACCTGAAGCGGTAGATGACATGCCCGAGAACCCAGATTTCACGATCTCAGACCCCGAGGATGGCGTTTCAACGCAGCCCGGTGTCGGTGACAGTGTGGAGGCGGTGCGTTTCAAGCAGTCGCTGAAGGATGTTAACGCGCTCCTGGTCGCCAGTGCAGCAGTCGGGAAACCACCTGTGCGCCATCAGGTTAACTTGCCACAGATTGCGGATCAGATGATAACGGCCGTTAATCCCAATATCACCGTACCCAAACGTGTCCTGGGCACAATTACGCTGCCCGGTTGGCTGGTAGCCAATCTCTATGAAATTTTCGAAGAAGCCATGGCGTATCCTGTATTTGATATACCCATGTACAAGCCACTGGTAGACCAATCTTCCGAGTTGTTCTTACCTAATATTCAACTCATCGAACAAAACAGTATTACCTTGTTGGAAACTAACCAGAGATTCATTGAGGCGTATCTAGTTGGCCTCAATCATGAATTCGCCCGCGAATTGCTCTGGCGAGAATACCCAACAGATCAGCGTGGCAGCTACTTCCGCCAATTTTGGGATCCCAGCAGCTACCTGAACACCGATTCCAACCTGGATCAGGATAAACTGCGTGAGAAGCTGCGGGACATCCCGCCACTGGATGACTGGTCCCGATTTTCCCATCTGGGAGATCATGATCACAGAGAAGAGGGCGGCGATAAAGAAGAAGAGGTGGTGTTGGTTATTCGGGGGGAACTGTTGAAAAAATACCCCAATGCTGTCATTTATGCCCATCGTGCTTGCTGGCAGTCAGATAAGCCAGCAGATGATGATGCAGACCCCTGCTGGGACGGCGTAAACGGCAAAATTGACCGCACTAAAGAACGCCGTCTGGTTGCCTTGACTACAGCCGAGCAAGATAAACCGCCACGCGATAAAGTGAAAACACCACTTTACCAAGCGCAGGTGACGCCGGACATTTATTTCTTCGGTTTTGACCTCACAGCTGAGAAGGCCAAAGGGGAAACGCCAGAAAAGCCGGATGATCCAGGCTGGTTCTTTGTCATCAAGGAAAGACCTGGTGAACCTCGCTTTGGTCTGGATATTGATAAACAGACTGCCTTAAATGTGTGGAATGATCTTTCCTGGTCTGATGTGACCCTTCAAAATGGTCATATCAACGTCAATAAATCTTTTACGCTTACTGAACCAGGTGCCAGTGATGAAAAACATGAGCAATGGGAAGATGACAAACATGTTTCATGGAACAACAATGTCAATGCAGCAGAATTGGCCTACATTTTGTATCAAGTGCCAGTTCTGGTGGCAATCCATGCTTCAGAAATGCTCCGTTCTCGATGAAATAGGGTTCTACTATGAATGACTTCGATGATTTACGTAATCAGCTAAACAGCACACGGCAGCAAAAGGAAGAAGCCAGGCAAAATGCGTTTCTGTCACAAGAGCGCCTGCGTAAACTGAAACAGGAAAAGGCTCAGTTTGACCGAATCCGAGACCCTCAAAGTGACGGGGATGCAGAACGATTGGCATCTCTTGAAGCGGCGATCAAGGAGACGGAAACGGCCGTTTCTCGATATCAACAGGTATTCGGTCAAATCTCCGACTCTGCTGCCGGACTCTTCAAAGAATTTCAACCCCTTACTGATCCTAGAGAAATGATCAGCAAGTTCCACGATGATCTGCCTATCTTGCTGCTGCCCTTGCGCCTGGAAACACGCTTCAAAACCATTGCTGGCGAAGATGGCAGCCAGCGGCACCAGCTTTGGGTGCGCGTTTTTCCTGATGACTGTGCCGTTGACAACTTTGAAGAAACGCTTTCTGAGGCTGAAATTCATAGTGCCCAAATCTTCTGGCAGGGAATGTGGGTTGCGGCTGAGGACGAAGCCCTGGAACGAGGTGCATGGCGCGGCCTGGTAGCCAGCCATGGGTCTGGCCGCGCTGCCTGGATTGCGCGTACTTACCTGCCCGAAAACCCTGAAGAAGCGCCGTCCAAAGCTGATCCCAGCGATATTATCCTGGTAGTTGGCCGTGAGGAAACACTCACTAACGCCGAAAAGACAGCGTTAACTACCTACTGGCAGGCTGTCTGGTTGGCTGATGGCGCAGAGCAGCCGGTGACGGATGCAAATCAAGCACTTGCATTAGCCCTTGGTGCTGAACGGGCAGCCGAATTGACGCTTGAGCAGCCGGCAAATTTCGGGGCGGTTCCTGTTCCACCCGATACCAAAGCTGACGTGAATGTGGTTGTGGCCTTTCTTGATTTTCCACCACCGGACA
>JACSSI010000907.1 GCA_014879345.1 Anaerolineae bacterium
GTTGGTTCTGGTGTGGAAACAGAGACGGGAACTTCAATGACAGCCGGATTAGAAGATGTTTCAGGGGAGGTACAGGCTGCCAGGATAACGGCCGTTACCCACAGCATCAAAATTAGCATCTTATTCATTTGTAAGAACTTTTTCATAAAGTACTCCCTAAGTTTACGAATCACGTATCACAATCTCATAAAGCATAACGGCCGTTCTCCCCGAATTAGCCGCCACATACCCACTAGCGCAGTGCGGCTGTTTGCAGCAGATGACCGAGGCTGCTTTCCGGGGCATACCAGGCGAAGGCATAGCGATTCACTTCACCGAAGAACGGCACGAGAATGTAGCTGCCCCCTTTGGCTGGCAAACTCAACGGAACCTGTTCCTGACTACCATCAGCAAAGATGAGCGTGGTATCGACAACGGCCGTTAACCAATGATACTTAGGCCAATTGTCAATATGAACCGCTTCAATCTTATAATCCGCCAAAGCGGTATCCGCCCGCAGCGGCGCAGTCCCTGTTTGACCCACCAGCGCCGCCAATTGCCTCTCGATAATCAGCTCCGGTCGGCGCGGAACCAGGCGGGGATCGGGCGTTTCGGTGTTCGGCTGATAATGGTAGCCGCTGACCAACGTAGGTAATAGCCGCCAACTGACATCACCCTTGGCGTAAGCCATGCCTACTAACAGCAGCAACAGCCCGGCCAGCAGCAGGACGATTTTTCCAGCTCTGTGCCGCCGCCAGACCAGTCCGGCTACAGCCAAAACAAGAACGAGCAGCAGCAGCCAGGCGGCAAAGAATAGAATGAGTTGCATGAACATGTTTAAAGGTTGCATCGTGTCACTATTCTCCCCACTGCGGAATCACATCCAGCAGATAAGCATCACTCAGAATTTGCTCCGGTTCACCCGTGCCATCAGCAGGCAGGCGGTAAATAGCCGCTTCAGAGGGGTAGCCATCGCTGCCCAGCAGCAAATGCTGCCCATCTGGCGACCAGAACACTTTTTGCACAAGCGGCACGTCACGCTGCCACAGAATCTCATCCGTCGCCACATCTTTGACAATAAGCAGCCGGAAATATTCATCATCAGTGGGCGAACGCAGGGAGAGGTAAGCCAGGCGCGTACCATCTGGAGAAAGGCCAAAAGGATAAGCTCGCTCACCTGAACAAACCACCGGTTCAGTCACTGATGTACCCACCGTGCCGTCACTGCCCCAGCAAACAGGGGGCGTGCGGCCGCCAATAGTATTGGTGGCCGCCTCTACAATCTCTACGTGGCCGGTAGCGAGATCTAAGCGGCGCACTTCGCCAAAATTGATACCCTGATATGGCCTGGCGGGTTCAAAGCAGCAGGAAAAGGCGAGGGCGCTCATATCAGGCGACCAGACGACATTGGCCGGCTGTTCTGTATGCAGCAGGGGCGTAAGCTCACCGCTTTCCATCTCGTACACGTACAGGGAATCGGCCGTGCCGTAGGCCAGGTAACGGGAATCGGGCGACCAGCCTGGGAGGGGCGAGGCCGGTTTTATCTGCTGTACCTGTTCAGGGTCGGTCACGTCTACCAGGGAGAGATACCAACTGTCGGGGGCAAAGGTCAGCCAACGGCCGTTTGGTGAGACGTGTGGTGGTCGAGTTATCGCGGCTAGATAGGCATCGCTATCTGGTTGCCCCATGCCCCATTGCAACGCGCCGTCTGTGGTCAGCGGCTCAACCTGTGCGCCGGTTGTATCAGCTCGCCACAAATCATCAGCCCGGGCAAAGAGAATGACTGGGCCAGCCGTGGCTGGTTCAACGGTGACGATGTTAGCAGGATTGAGCGTGGGGATGGCAACGGCCGTTCCGGGTGTCGTCGTTTTGTCTGGCGGCAGGAACGTGTCGATCAAGGTTCCTTCTGCCAAAATCGGCTGCGGCTGGCTGCCCGGTTGTATAGAAAGCGACCAAATCGGGCTGCTGCGGTTGTAATCGTCTAGCAAAAGATAATCGTCATTACCGCTCCAATGGAGCGTGGGTCTCCCCAGCGGCGTGGCATCGAGGTAGATGCTTTGTTGACTGCGCCAATCGAGGACAACTATCTCATTTTCTGTGTCAGGAGGCAGGTAGGCTAGATAACGGCCGTTATGAGAAAAAGCCCAGGCATCTACATAGGCGTCATAGAAGCGAGTCACTTCCTCGCCATTGAGGTTCATGATAACCATGCCCTCATTGCCGTTTACCAACAACTGATCTGGCTCGATGCTGCCCGCTGCCGCCGCGGGCAGCCAGGAAACGCGCCCAGGCAAATCCGCCAGGCGCGTCTGCCCGCTTACATCAAACACCTCATTGCGCACCAGTAGATACTGACCGGT
>JACSSI010000908.1 GCA_014879345.1 Anaerolineae bacterium
AAAAAAATCTTCCTTTTCAATTCTTTCATCTAATATTACAGGAGTGTTCCAATCAGAATTTTCAAAGTTGAAATTAGCGTAATATAAAGAACTATCAACTCCAGTATTAGTAAGAACATTCCAAACCGCATGACCCCGATTATCACTCCCATAGATAGATTGAAGACTGAAAGGGGTCAACTGTGGATCATAAGTTAAAAATATAGGTTTAACATCAGACCAGCTTTGGCCACTATCGTGAGAATGAACTGCATAAACGCCATTACCATCTCGTGTGCCATTGTAAATAACGGTCAGGTTTCCATATTCATCACCAACAATTGATCCAGAACCAGGGAACATGGCATTCTCCCCGATAATTTCTGGCTCAGACCAGCCTGTTGCACGATCCATGTCTTCCACAAATGCACTTGAGTAATAAACACTTGACCCCGTCGCCTCACCTGCCCGGAAAAGTAAATGCATTGTTCCAGACTTATCCAAAAATGCACTGTAAACCTCAGTTTCTCCATTTGGCGGCAGGAGTATATCGACTGGTGCTGCCCATCCAATGTTTGCTGACCATTGCCGATAAACAATTGCTTTTAAGGGGGTTTCTTCACCAACCCATTGGCTAACAAATGCGTGAACGGTTTTATTTTGATCCGCTACCATGATAGGTGGAAAAGTATCATCCAAATATCCAGGTATGCGTTTTAAAGGGGACCAAGGAACAGAATTTTGCATTGAATATGCTCTCTCACTAGGAAGAAGAAAGAGTGTGCCCCCCAAAAGGATAGAGAGAATAATGGTATTTATTTTCACGCTTGTCGTCATCTTAGTAATAATTCAACCTTCAATATACCGGATAAATTTTGCTTAAATGTCTTCATCCCAATGCAAAATATAGATATCAAACCAACCATGCCACGGATCCCAAAATCCATGTACCAATTCTCCTCTTTCCTCTAAAACAGCCTCAAACTCCTGTCGCGGTAATTGGTATATTTGAAAACCCGCATTACTTTTATAAGCCTCTTGATCAACCAATAAGGCCTGTAAATCTCTATCTAGAATTAGAACATCCGGTTTGATCTCATTAAACCCTTCTGTAAGCGTGTAATCGTTTAAAAAATGGTAATAAGTTAAATTCAAGCTTGAACGATAATCATATTCTGCCAGACCCAACCACCAATTAGGCAACCCCATTACGCGGCTATCAGGGGGGATATATGGTTTAATTTCATCCATGATGGCGTAATAATTATAATTACGACTGCTAAACACTTCTCTCGCATAATGGATGCCGCTGCTAACAAGAAATAATAAGACCAATGAGCTGGCAAATAATCGTTGCGGGGAAGATGCTTTGCCGTCGCGTATTAAGGAGACCATTGTTTCTGCAACCAGCAGCATAAAAAATGGATACAGTAAAATAGCATATACATCATGTTTATTACCGATAAATAAGACAAACCCGGCAAACACCGCACTTATAAATGATAAGAGGTATCGATCATATTTATTACGACGATAGGCAAGGTATATGAGACTGGCGCCCAATAAGGCAAACTCAAGGCTGTTTTCAAAAAAGTGATAGCGGCCAATTTCATCATCTATGGACTGCAATATATGAAGCGGATTCAATGTTGTTATCGGGATACGATGGGTATTCCCCAGAGATAAACTGAATAAGTTGAAGTAGGCGTCTGGATTAGGCAATATAAATGTAGCAACAAAATAGCCAATACCCAGCACAGCGCCCAAGCCAAACAACCAGGTTCCTTGGCTTTTAAAGAAAGCTTTTCCAAAAAATGCCAGGTACAAAACGGCAAAACCCAGCATAAACAAAACTGCATTTTGGTGAATATCAATTGACAAACCAATTAAGAGGCCGGCCAACAGGTGACACCACCATTTGTTTTCTTTTAACCCCTTGATAGAAAGCCAATAAGCAAACATGGCAATTGTGGGCAGCATGATGTCCCACCTGGCATAATGGCTTGCCTGCAAAAATGGTGTACTAAGAGACAGTATCAATGCCGCTAAAATACCGGTTAATATGCCATAAGTTTTTCTTGCGGTCAGGATTGTGGCAATAAGAAGTAAACAAGCAAATATCCAGGAAACAATTCTGGCTTGAAACAGCCCAAGTCCTAAAGTCGCAAAAGATACTCGCCATGGTATGTTGCCAATCTTGGGCCACCGTAACCATTCATATCCAAACTGATCTAATGTTCCTGAATGCATTGAGTCAAAATTGTTCCCAGTCTGCAACCAATTCCAGGCAGTATTGGCATTCCAAGACTCGTCTATAAATACAGGCGGCGTTTTGGTCAGAAATATGACA
>JACSSI010000909.1 GCA_014879345.1 Anaerolineae bacterium
AAGATGTAGGCTGGCGCTTGGTTGAAATCTGCTAGAATTACACGTTGGTACGCATACAATTGCGACTCAAAACTAACTTGAGGAGTTTGAAGGAACTGTTAACCATGAAGAAAACCCATCTTATCGTCTTATTGTTTATAGTGATAACGGCCGTTCTCGCCGCTTGTGCTGCCCCAGAACCCGTTGAAGTAACCCGCGTCATCACCCAAGACATCCCCGTCACCGTTGAAGTAACACGACTCGTACCTGAACTCGTTAACGTGGAAAAAGAAGTTGAAGTAACCCGCATCGTAGAAATAACCATGATCGCCACCCCCACACCAGAAGCAGAGCCAACCACAGCAGCAACAGAAGCCGCGCCAGAACCAACCGCCACCACCGCTCCCCCAACACCAGCGGCAGCCATTGCCGGAAATTACTACACCATCCAACCTGGAGATACTCTTTACATCATCTCCCAAAAAACAGAAGTAAGTGAAGAAGATATAATGGCTGTCAATAACATGAGCAACGCCAATATTCTTATTGCGGGACAAGAACTTCTTATTCCTGGCTGGACAGGTAGTATCGTTACCTCTGAACAGCCAGATGCCCCTGCGCCCACACAACCAGATCAGCCAGCCGCGCCAGTTGGCGCCAATTTGCTGCCAAATGGCTCTTTTGAAGAAGACTGGTATTTCTTTCAAGGTGTCAGTGAATGGCAGTTGCCCAACGGTTGGTCAATGTCTGTCAACGAAGGGGCAAACAACAGTGGCAGCGGCGGCCTCTTTTTCCGGCCAGAAATTCGTTTGTTATCCCGCCCTGATTTGCCGTCTAGTGAGGCAAACAAATTCATTTTTCAAGGGGACAAGACCATCAAAGCCTTTAAAGGGGATGCCCCCACAAACTTTGCCATTTTCCGAGATATAGCGCTGCAACCAGGGTCATACCGCTTTTCCATGAGCTTCTTCCCCGATTCCGTTTGGGGCTACAGCGGCTCAAATAAAGTATATAACGGAGACCCGCTCTCTGCGGAAGCCCGCATCATCGTGGGCGATGGCGGTACTGATTGGGCTGGCACAAATATCGGCAGCCAAAACACGGTAACATATGATTTTACACTGGACACTGCCCAAACCGTCCGCCTGGGCGGCGCATTCCGTAACCGCTTTGAACAGTCAAACAATGGCTGGTTCATTGATAACTGGACGTTGCAGAAGTTGGAGTAATTAGGCAGGTGCGACGCACTTTCAAAAGTGCGTCGCACCTAAAACCATTACTGCCCAATCGTAAAGGCTCCCTCCAACAGCTTCACCCCATTCAAATACACCGCAATCATATAGTTGCCCGACGCCAAACCGCCCCCCTCAAAATTATAAATCGACACGTCTGACACCACACCATCTGGTCCATAATGGAAATAATCCCAGGATTTTTCCCGTGTCTGCCATACCTCGCCATTCAACATCCATTCCCGTTTTACCACATCGGCGACACCCATATTACTGTAATTCCACACCGCAAATACCTGTTCAATACCAGCCGGGAAACTAGTTTGTGCCGGCCCATTGGCATACGCTGTAAAATGAAGATTGCTAAAGCTCGGTTCCCCTGCTGTTGGCCGCGACAAAACGGTAAACCCGCCACCTGTTTGCCACACGCCGTTGATAAACAAATCCAGATAATAATCCCCAGGATTTAAGCCGCCAATCACCTCACCATAAAGCACCACATCGTTGACCGTACCGTTGGCTCCCCGCTCACCTTCTTCCCCCCAAACGTCTTCTTTGTACAACCAATCCTCTCCGTTATGTTTCCACGCCCGCTGCACAAAATCGCCGGGCTTCATGTCAGCGTAATCCCACAAGGCATAGATGCTATTTGTGCCAACAGGAAAACTGTTTTGGGGCGCGGTTTCAGGGCTAACAGCAAAGCGCAAATTATAAAATTGTGTGCCAGCGGGAATTGCGGGAACACCTGCCACCGTAGGTACAGGTGTTTCAGTTTTGTGAACAGGAATAAAGGTGGGGATAACGGCCGTTGGTGGCAACAAAACGGCCGTTGGTGGCAATAAAACGGCCGTTGGCAGCGATGCATCAGTTGCAATTGGCACAGGAGTAGACAGAGTCTCTCGCTCAACAGGAACCAGCGCCGCCTGAGTCGGCACAAACGGCGTCGGTGTCGGCGACTCAGCCCCACACGCCGTCAACAGCAGCCAAACCCAAACAAATAAAAAGTGAAACGGCCGTTTTCCACCATACCCATTCATCACAACAAAACTATACTAAAAGCGGCAGAGTTGCAAAGTAGTACGCACCATTAACTCCCTGCCACCTTGCCACCTTGC
>JACSSI010000910.1 GCA_014879345.1 Anaerolineae bacterium
CTAACGTAAAACCTGACAGGTTTACAAACGTACCGGTTTGACGAGATAATTTGCAATGAAAAAATGCTTTACTGACAAGGGCAATAATAAACCTGTCAGGTTTAGCGGAACAGCGCAACTGATTCTCGAATAATGAGGTCTGTGGTGAATGGGGGCGGGGTAAACGGCTTCTTTTTAATGAGTTGCAGCATATAGGCTGCGGCCGTTTCCCCCAGTAAATCGGCTGGCTGCCTGACTGTTGTGAGGGGCGGCGTCATATAGGCAGAGTCAGGCTGGTCATCAAAGCCAATGAGAGAAATATCTTCAGGCACTCGTATCCCTCGGCGAAAGAGCGCCAGCCTTGCGCCAAAAGCCATCTGATCGTTAGCGGCAAAAATGGCGCTAAAAGAATTGCCCCGTGTGAACAAGGTTTCCACCGCTAGTATCCCCGATTGCCGTCTAAAAGTTCCCTCAACAATTAAGTCTGGATTTAACTCGATACCGGCATCCGCGTGAGCCTGCACAAACCCCGCTTTTCGGCGATGGGTGTCTTGATGGGCTGCTTCACCGGTGATGTGGGCGATTTGTTTGTGTCCGGCCTCGATGAGAAAGCGAGTGGCGTCATAGGCTGCCTGTTGATTATCAACAAACAAGCAGCGTTCCTGAAGTTCTTCCAACTCGCGGGCAACGACAATCACAGGCACTTGCTCGTTTATTTTGGACAGTGCCGCACCACTTAAAGTGCCACCCACGACGATAAGGCCATCGACACGTCGTTCCAGTAACGTTTGCAACGAATTTTGTTGTTCTTCCAGTTCCCAACGCCCATCTGTAAAAATAGGGGAGTAGCCACTGCCTTTTAGCCCTGAAATAATGCCTCTCATAATGGTGTCGTAGAAGGCACTGCCTATATTTTGAGTCAAGGCACCGATAGACAGAGATTGCCCACCGGCTAACCCGCGTGCAAATATATTGGGCTGGTAGTTGAGTTCTGCTATGGCTGCAAGAACTGCCGTTTCCTTTTCCGGCGCAACGGGTGTGGTGTCATTAAGCACCCGGGAGACTGTGCTTTTGGAGACATTCGCTTTTCTGGCAATGTCTTGGATCGTAACTCGTTTCTTTTGTGCCATAGTTTACCTCGTCGCTCCATTATATCATGAAAACGGTTTCACAAACAGGTCGTTTTACTCCCGTTATTGTTGACAAAAGCGGTAATTTGCGTATAATGTTTGAAACCGGTTTCAAGACGAACGAAGACATTTTTGTTTGCAGCAAATCGGTTTCTGGTGGGAAGCTTGAGGTATTTTATGAAGTCTGACGATGGTATCAGCGATAGCCGTTGCAATAATTCTTGTGGACACAATTCTTGTGGGCACAATTCTTTTGCCCACAATTCTTTTGTCCACAATTCTGTGGTTTTCAGAATTGTTGATGTTATCGTCTCCCTCCCTCACATTCCCCACTATTATCCACAGAAATGGGATTGCCCAGCCTGCACAAATTCCTGGCGGGCAATCCCAAACTTATCTAACCGTTGACTGTTGGCGCAGTCGAACGCTCAGAAGAGGAGCAAGTATAAAATGAAAGTGAGAAAAAGTGTATCTGTGTTGGCAATCGTGATCATGGGGCTTGTGTTCACGGTAGCGTTGGTAACGAATTTGGCGTTTGCCCGTTCGGTAGATGAGGTGGAAGTTGTGGCTGAGGAAACGGCCGTTGCTGCCACATTAACCGTTATTGATGATTTTGAAGATGGAAATTCCTCTGATTGGGGCTTCTTTGGTGGTAACGCAGCCGGTGGCGGCGGCGGGGTGCTTTCAGACCGTCCCTATGAGGGAACGTACTACTTTAGCACAGGTTGGGGTGGTAATGGTACAGCCAGCGGCTTTTATGGTGGCGCCTACAAGAATCTGGACAATGCCGCTCAGATTGCTTTGCCGGCTGATCCCTGGTTCAGCGTGTGGGTACTCAACCAAAGCAATGCCACCGTCGATCAATACACACTCGAAATAACACTGCGTGAAGACCTGGATGGTAACGGTTGGACATCTGGTGCAGAGGACTCAATCCGGCTTGATACAACCTTTATCAATACCCAGTTTAATGACCAATGGACACGTATTAGTGCGCCGCTCAGCAGCTTTACAAATCTAGGTACGGGCGGCGATGGCACTTTTAACGGCGCTCTTGATGAAATTGTGATTGTGATTGGCGGCGTTCAGGGCGGCGAAGGCACTGCGGTCGAACTTGATTTTGATCAGTTCGCCTTTACCGCTGGCAATCCAAACATGGCAGTCATTGATGATTTTGAAGATGGGGATTCCTCTGATTGGGGTTTCTTCGGTGG
>JACSSI010000911.1 GCA_014879345.1 Anaerolineae bacterium
GTCTTTGAGGCTCTCTTCCGAGAATATGCCCAGCACAAAGGGCCCCGCAATGATACCCGCCACTAAAAAGCCGCTGATTTTGGGTAGATTAAAGCGGGCAAATAATTGGCCGAAGCGCTGTGAAGCCAGGGCGATGACCAGGAAAGTTAGCAATATTAAAAGTGTCTCTTGAATTTGCATCATAGTAACCTTTTTGTTTCAAATTTTTTGTTTTGTTGAGAAGAAGAAAGTAGAAGTTCAACTTTTAGCAAAGTTGAACTTCCTGGGGAACAAACCAATTAACGGCCGTTTTCCCGTTCAAACCGCACCATCGTCGAAGCATACGCGGCCTGTCCGCCAATTGCGGCTATCATGTCTGCTTCAAAATGCACGGCGTCACCCGGCTGCTCCGCAAACTGATGCAGCATCTCATAATCGCTGGGAATAATGCCATTGGCTTCATGCAGTGCCTCAATTTCTGGCAGCGTAAACCAGGCCACCGCCCCTTCGTTTTGTTCTTTAGCCTCGCCGTTTGTCACCACCAATTCACATACCAACAGTAGAAAATGAGCCGCAGACAACGTTTCGGTCGGCGGGTGGACACGTTCGCTGACCAGGCCTTTGAGTGCCACAAACCGGGTTTCCAAACTGGTCTCTTCCTGCACTTCACGGGTAACGGCCGTTGCCAGCGTCTCCCCAAAATCCCACTTCCCCCCAACCAGCGCCCACTGCCCGCCGTAGGAGTCAGACTTGCGCTGAATCAGCAAAAACCGCTCTCCAGACCGGATGAGCGCCACCACAATGGGGACGGGATGGCGCTGCTGCCGATAACGGCCGTTTTCCGGCAAATTTGCTAGTGCATCAAAATCAATCAACGAATATTTCCCTTCACTTATTCAACCGCAAAGAACGCCAAGGACACAAAGAAAAGAACTCTTTAAAACTTTGCGCACTTTGCGTTCTTTACGGTAAAAAAAATCCACCTATCAAATATTTTTCACCACAATGCCATCTTTCATCACCAAACAAACATTATCCACATTTTCCAGCGAGCGGATATTGGCTAATGGATCGGTTTTGGTCACGACCAGATCGGCTAATTTGCCAGCCTCCACCGTGCCAACCTTATCTTGCCAGCCCAAACATTCAGCCGCGACCTTCGTTGTAGCCACAATCGACTCCATCGGCGACATGCCAATGCTGCACATCAGGCCCAATTCACGCAAATTAGTGCCGTGCGGCATCACACCCGCATCTGTACCCATCGCAATCTTCACCCCCGCTTTGTAAGCGCGTGCAATACTTTCACTGTGAATTTCGATGGTTTCTCTCGCTTTTCGCAGCCCCCATTCTGGAATTGTGCCTTTGGCTTCCCCAATTTCAATCACAGCCAACGGTGCCAGCAGCGTCGGCACCAGAAACGTGCCGTGTTCCAGCATCAACTCAATCGCTTCATCGTCCAACAAAATGCCATGTTCGATGGAATGGATGCCAGCGCGCACGGCGTTTTTAATGCCTTCCGCTCCTTGAGCATGGGCCATCACCTTCACGCCGCGCCGATACGCACCCTCTTGCACCATCACTGCCAACTCTTCCTGCGTAAACTGGGTGAATTCAGGATGATCTGTGGGGCTTAACACGCCGCCAGTCGAGCAAACTTTGATAACTTCCGCGCCAGCCCGCAGCACTTCACGTACTTTTTTGCGTACCTCTGCCACCCCGTCACAAATGCCGGATGGATTACCCGGATAACTGACAAGCAGTTCCATCTCCATGCCAGAAGGCAGCCAGCTATCACCATGACCGCCGGTAATCGACAAAACGGTGATGCTAATTTGGGTACGCGGGCCTAAAACCAGGCCATCATTTATCGCTTTTTGCACGCCCACATCCGTTCCCCCCGCATCCCGCACTGACGTGATACCGGCCTCAACTGTGTTACGGAAGTTGCTGATGGCATTATAAAAGTTATAAGAAAAGGGGGTGGTCATCGACTGCATCATGTTGATTTCGTTGAACATGAGGTGGACATGGCTGTCTATGAAACCGGGCAAAATAAAACCGCCAGCCGCATTAATATGGTGAATGTCACTGTCGGGGAGCGTGATGTCGGCTTTGCGGCCAACTTGTACAATTTTGTTTTCTTTGATGAGAACGGCGGCGTTTTTTAGGGGAGAACGGCCGTTTCCATCAATTAAAGTACCGTTAGCAATGAGAGAATAAGTCATGGGCGTATCGCTGTCCTTTTGAACTGATTGGGATCGGGACGGTTTCAAGTTGTGTATGAGACTACAAAAGTCTCCTCAAATTTAATGCCAATTCGTATTGGCAAGACTTTTGTAG
>JACSSI010000912.1 GCA_014879345.1 Anaerolineae bacterium
TCGTCGATGGCGCGGCGGGCATCGGCCAGGGTAGTACGGGCGCGTTCTTTGGCTTGACCCGCAATTTGCACCGCTTGCGCCGTATTGTCCCGTTCCAGACTCGCTTCCAGCGCTTCCAATTGCAGCACCAGACCCGCCAGACCTTGCGCCAGCGTGTCGTGCAGTTCACGCGCCATGCGCTGCCGCTCTGCTTCCAACGTCAACGTTTCCACCTGCTGCGAATATTCCGCCAACTGGTTGTGGGCTGTTTGCAGTTCCGCCAACAACGCCTGGCTTTCTTCACGCGCTCTCAACTGCCGCAGAAACAGCAGGATATAAATGAAGACAAACAGCAGCGTGAGCAGCGCCATGCCCAACCATCCCGGCAGATTGTCCCAACCATACATCACGCCAAAGGTGACGCTCATCAATGTCAAATAACCAGCAATAGCAATCAACGACCGTCGCCAATCCTCTAAAATGCCGATGGTTTCGCCCGCCAACGCCATGTAAAGACCCAGTAAAATGCTCGGTTCCTGGCTGATAAAAGTCAACAGCATCACCAAAAATATTTGCACAGCCAGATAGAGCGCCAATCGTTTGGACTGTGTGACAAGGTAGGGCATATACCAATGCAGGGCGATATGGATGAAGTAGAGTGTGGTGTAGGGGATAAACCGGGCTGGCTCGCGTAGTGCCGGGGAAGCGTAGATTGAAATCCCGTACAACAAAATGAGAACGAGGATCAGAAACCAGAAAAACGGCCGTGTTTCTTCCAGTCCTTCTTCAACTTCGGGGTCATTGGTTTGGCGTAGAAAGTTTTTCATAATTTTTGAGTTGCAGGGTTTAAAGAGTTGCAAAGTTTAAAAGTTGCACAGTTGCAGGGTATCAAGTTGACACGCTACTTTGCCACCTTGCCACCTTGCCACCTTGCCACGCTGCAACCTGCCTCCATTATAACATTGCCTCCAGCACAGGGTACTGTCCAAAAGGGTATTGTACCCTTGTACACCTTCCCCCACTTCCCCAAAGCACGATGGCTGGGTGGTTCTCGTCTGTTAAACTGGCTACATCGTTCAAAAACACAGCAAGACCAGACTTGACAGGTTGGGCGCGAATGCTTCGAATGGCTAGAAAGAAATGCCCAACCTGTCAGGTCTAAAAAGGAAAGGAAAATCATGAAAACTTCAACCAATAACGTCTCTGAAATTATCAGCCTTGTACTTCGTGCCGTTGCCATGGCTATGGCTGTTGCCGCCATCGTCATGAGTATCTTAGGTGCAGCCGACGCCAATACCGTCGTTACCTTGCTCAGCATCGGCCTCTTCACGCTGGCGCTTGACGCGCTGGATCGTGGCCCGGAACCGGAATAAATCAGTAAACAGTTTACAGTAAACAGTTTGGCAACGACATCCACTGTTCACTGTTCACTGAACACTGATCACTATTTTTACAGGAGTTAACACATGACAACACCTATCATCACCATCACCAATTTCAGCAAAACGTATGGCGATTTCATTGCCGTTGATGACATTAGCTTTGAGGTGCAGCCCGGCGAAATCTTTGGCCTGCTTGGCCCGAACGGCGCGGGCAAAACGACGACGCTGGAATGTCTGGAAGGGCTGCGTGAGCCGGACAGCGGCGTGTTGCAAGTGGCTGGCATTGACCCCACTCGTGACCCGCGCAAGCTGGGGCAAGTTATCGGCGTGCAGTTGCAAGCCTCTGGTATGCCGGAATCGATGACGCCGGATGAAGCGATGAAGTTTTTCTGCGCGTATCATGCCATCGCCCCACGCTTTGACTTGCTCGACCGTTTTGGCCTGACTGCCAAGCGCAAGACGCAGTTTCACGAACTGTCAACGGGACAGCAGCGGCGTCTGGCTTTGGCACTTGCCATTGCCCATGAGCCGCAGGTTTTGTTTCTCGATGAGCCAACGGCAGGTCTGGATGTGGCTTCTCGTGTGGAACTGCATACCCTGATGCGCGAACTGCAAACAAACGGCACGACGATCATCCTGGCGACGCACGACATGGCTGAGGCGGAGCAGTTGTCTGACCGGGTGGCTATTTTGCTAAACGGCCGTTTAGCCACCATCGGCACACCCTTAGAATTGACCACAGCCGGGGCTGGTCTGACAAAAATCTCAGTCCACACCAGAGCCAATATCTTGCAGGCCAACGGCCACAGCTTCCCGGCCGTCAGCCAGCGCTTGCTCAAAGAAAATTACACCATCTTCTTCAGCGCCGACATCGCCCAAACCGTGCCTGCTCTCATCGAGTACGTGCAGGCACAGGCTGATGAACTAATTGACTTGAGGGTAGAACGGCCGTCGCT
>JACSSI010000913.1 GCA_014879345.1 Anaerolineae bacterium
AAGTCTCCTCAAATTTAATGCCAATTCGTATTGGCAAGACTTTTGTAGTCTGCTTTGTTACACAAAAACAAACCGCACCCCAGTATAGACTATTTTTGGGATGGCGGTTTCCAGGTAAGCAAATGGCATGTGCCACAAATCCCGTGTGAGCGCCAATCCGGTTAATTTCGTTTCTGATACTCCCATCATAAATTATAAGTGTCTGCTCTTGCTACATAAATGTCCCAGTTCTATACTACCCTTGAACTGGGTTTTGACGAAGGCGGATATTGAACACAATGACAACAATAAAGAATGCAGAACTCGAACATCTGCGCCAACGCATCAAATCACTAGAAATAATTGAACGAGAATACAAACAACTCGAGAAATTGCTCGAGGATGCCGCCAGTAACAAAAACCTGGAAAAATATGCCAACGAAATAATTTTATATATCCAGCCAGATAACGGGCAAATTGTTGATACAAACGTGCAGGCCATTGAATTTCTTGGTTATGATCGGGAAGATCTTCTCACCCACACCCTGGATGAACTTGAAATACCAAACAGCCAGGAAAATGTCCAGGTATACCTTGAAAGTCCCATCCAAATTCAAGTATATAACTGCCGAATCAAACACAAAGATGGATACGAACAAGCTGCCGTCGTAAAAAAATGGCTGATCCCCAAAAACAACAAATCCCTTTTATGCTACAGCCTTGAAGACCAATCATTACGAGCGCAGCTTTGGGCTGAACTCAATCGACGCGAAGATGCTGATTATCAGTTTCAGGAAAAACTAAAAACACTCAATGAAATCACGATAGAACTGGGACATCTGGAATCATTTCATGATATTTGCAAACGGAGTGTTGAACTTGGTATTCAAAAGCTGGGATTTGACCGTCTTGCGCTTTTTTTCTTAGACTCGACAAAAACATTGATGACAGGCACATTTGGTGTGGATGAACAGGGTGTTGTGCGTGATGAACGCAGTCAGAGTTGGAGTTTTTCCAATACGTTTATCATGGATTTTGTGAATGGGAAACGGGAACCTATTATTAGACAAGATAGCGCACCTTTATACAATGAGAAATCTGAAGTTGTAGGGTATGGCTGGCATGTTTCTGTGCCTATATTGGATGGGGGCAAATTTATTGGTTTCATGACCACTGATAACCTCATCAATCAAAAAGAGATGGAAGATTTTCAACCTGATCTCCTCCGTCTCTTTGGGGCGACTGTTGGACACCTCACCGCTCGTCAATTAGAACAAGAAACCATCCGGAAGCTTTCTAGCGCCATCCAGCACAGCGCCAGTATGATCATTGTATTGAACAATCAGCAGTTGATTGAGTTTGCTAATGATGCGTTCCATCAATTTTCTGGTTATTCTGACCAAGAAATTATGGGGAAAGATTTTTCAATTCTCTTCCAAATTGAGTCATTTCAGGCGATTAGGCAAACAATTTCATCGGGGCAGAGCTGGCAAGGCGAGTTGGTTAATCAAACAAAGAATGGCGAAGCCTATGAGGCATTTGTTTCGATTTCGCCAGTACGGTTGGGCGACATTGTCGAGAATTATGTGATTGTGCAAGAAGATATTACTGTGCTCAAGCAAGCCAGGCAAAAAGAACTGGCACTGCAATTAGAACAAGAACGAGCCCGCATCCTTGAAACCTTCATCTCAGATATTGGTCATGAATTCAAGACCCCCTTGTCTATCATTCATACCAGCAATTTTATATTGGGCCAATCAATCGATGAGAATACACGCAACAAGCATATGGGCAGGATTCAAGATCAGGTTGATATTTTGGATCAAATGCTCGATGATATTCTTGAAATTGTCACGTTGACAAATACGCTTGAACTCAAGACACAGCCAGTTTGGTTGGACGGCTTTGTACAGAACATTGTAAACAGCGTTACCCCTTTTGCCGATGGCAAACAGTTGACCTGGGATGTTGAGTTAGCATCCCGGGTTGTGCTTCATGTTGATGCCCACAAGTTAGCGCGTATTATCTATGAGATACTTATCAATGCTGTTCAATACACACCAGTGCAGGGCAAAATCTCTGTAAGGTTGGCTAAGTATGAAAAACAGGTGGGCATTGTTATTCAAGATACGGGGATTGGGATTCAGGCTGACGAACTTGAGAAGATTTTCCACCGATTTTATCGTGTTGATAAAGCACGCACAGTGCGCAGTACGGGGATTGGTCTGTCTGTGGCGAAGCTGTTGGTTGATGCGCATCAGGGTAAACTTACTGTTGAAAGTGAGCCAGGGAAAGGGAGTCGTTTTGAGGTGCTGCTGCCTTTGGAATACGATT
>JACSSI010000914.1 GCA_014879345.1 Anaerolineae bacterium
GTGGGGCCGAACACGGTTAGTCCTGCTGCCTGAAACGCATCGACGATGCCCATAGAGAGAGGCACTTCTGGACCAACGGCCGTTAAGCCAATCCCATTTTCCTGTGCAAAAGCCACCAGCGCCGCAATATCTTCCGCCCCAATCGGCACATTCCTGCCCACCAGCGCCGTCCCCGCATTTCCCGGCGCAATAAAAATCTCGCCAACCCGCGCCGACTGCGCCAGCTTCCACGCCAGCGCATGTTCGCGCCCACCAGACCCAATCACCAAAACTTTTAATTTACTCATGCCAACTCCCATTAACAATTAAAAATTCATTATTCACAATTAATTATTAACTAGCCCCACATGTCTTCAAATATCACCTTATCCCGATCTTCCTCAAAGAGCCATTCGGGGATGTCGATGGGATATTTGCCGGAGAAGCAGGCGTTGCAGTGACCGTTGACTTTGCCGGTGGCCTGGGCGACAGCTTTTTCCAAGCCTTCGGTGCTGAGGTAGCCAATGCTGTCGGCGCCGATGCGTTGGCGGATGCCTTCTACGTCCATTTTGTGGGCGATGAGCTGTTTGTACGTAGCCATGTCTACCCCCATGAAGCAAGGGTGGCGCACGGGCGGAGAGGCGACGCGCACATGTACTTCGGTTGCGCCGCCGTCGCGGATAAGCTGGATGAGGGGGCCAGCGGTGTTGCCGCGCACAATGGAGTCATCAATCAGCACCACGCGCTTGCCTTCCAGGTTGCTGGTAAGGGGATTGTATTTGAGGGAAACGCCTACTTTACGCAGTTGATCGTCTGGTTGAATGAAGGTGCGGCCGATGTAGCGGTTTTTAGTGAGGCCTTCAGAGTAAGGGATGCCGGATTCCAGGCTATAGCCGATGGAATGGGGGGTGGCGGAATCGGGTACGCCGACGACGATGTCAGCGTCGGCGGGGGCTTCCTGGGCCAGAACGCGTCCCATTTGCTGCCGAACCTGATGTACCACCTGCCCGTGGAAGTGGGAGTCGGGGCGGGCAAAGTAGACGTATTCAAAGATGCAAAGGGCGCGTTTGGGAGAGTTGACGCCAGTGAATGAGGTTAAACCGCTGCCATCCAGGCGCACGATTTCGCCTGGTTCCACGTCACGCACGTAGGTAGCGCCGATGGTGTGCAAGGCGCACGATTCGGATGCGACGATGTGACCACCACTATCGAGACGGCCAATGCATAACGGCCGTAGTCCCAGCGGATCGCGCACGGCGTAGATGGCGTGGCGGGTGAGGATGGTGAGGGAGTAGGCGCCCTGGGCGATTTGCATGAGGCTGCGTAAACGGGCGACCCAGCGGTCACTTTCATTGCCGTTTTCTTCGGCGGTGGCGTAGACATCGGCAGGGGCGGCAAGCATTTGGGTAATGACTTCGCTGTCGGAGGAGGAGGAGAGACCGACGCCACGTTCGAGCAGTTTTTTGCGTAGCGCCAGGGCGTTGGTGAGGTTGCCGTTGTGGGCGACGCCTAATGGGCCATAAATGGTTTCTATAAGAATGGGCTGGGCGTTACGCAGGTTGGAGGAGCCGGTGGTTGAGTATCGGTTTTGACCAATGGCGAGGTGGCCTGATAACGGCCGTAGGTTATCCTCGTTGAATACCTGGGCGACCAAGCCCATGCCTTTGTGTATGTGAGCGATGCGGCCGTCGCTGGTGGCGATACCGGCGCTTTCCTGTCCGCGATGCTGCAATGAATAGAGGCCAAAAAAGGCGAGTCGGGCGACTTCACGCCCTGGTGCGAATACGCCCACGACACCACATTCGTCGTGAAATTTGTCATCTTCAAAAAAATCAATGTTTTGCATAATTTTTCCCTTGTGTAAAACGTAGTTCGTAGTGCGTAGTGCGTAGAATTTCACGCATATACGTTCTACGCACTACGCACTACGATCTAATTTTCCTCTTGCCTCCCGAACGATAATTGCTGCTTCCGCTGCTGTTGTCGCCAGTGCGGTGAGATGTCCCATTTTACGGCCGGGACGGGCCTCCTCTTTGCCGTATAGGTGGAGTTTGATGGCTGGATTGGTCAATAGACCTCCGAGGTTGGCGACGTTAAGTCGCTTGAAACCTCGGAGGTCTGGGGCGAGTAGGTGTTCGCCGAGTAAGTTTGCCATGGCGGCGGGGTGATGGTAGCTGGGATCGCCAAGGGGTAGGCCGCAGATGGCGCGTAGCTGCTGCTCAAATTGGCTGGTGACACAGGCGTCGATGGTGAGATGGCCGGAGTTGTGGGGGCGGGGTGCCATTTCGTTGAGCAGGAGTTGGTTATCGGCCGTGAGGAAGAACTCGACGCA
>JACSSI010000915.1 GCA_014879345.1 Anaerolineae bacterium
GTGAAACGCAATTGCTTCCTTAAAATCGAACGGGGCATACGACCCATTTTAGCGCTTTAACAACGGCCGTTTTCGCCATCACCCTTCTTTCCTTTATAATGGGGTCATGTCTGGTGACTTGTTACAAACAAAATTGTATGTGCCACGATTACGGCCGTTTCTCATCCCCCGCCCGCACCTCATTGAAAAGCTCAAGTGGGGATTGCAATGCAAGCTGACCCTCATCTCTGCACCGGCAGGATTTGGCAAAACAACACTCATTACCGAATGGCTTTCACAACGAGAGCGCCCTGTCGGTTGGGTCTCTTTAGATGAAGACGATAGTGATCCGCAGCAGTTTTTCAGCTATGTCGCCGCCGCGATACGGCCGTTTCCTAAGAGTCAGCATAACCTCACCAACCAACTGAAATCTGCTCAACCTGTGCCAGCCAAAACATTGGCCGCAGCCATGATCAACGACCTGGCTTCTGCTTCTACCCCTTGCCTGCTTGTCCTCGATGATTACCATGAACTAGAGTCCGCAGACATCGATCTGGCACTGGCATTCATACTCGACCACATGCCACCCAATTTGCATCTGATCATCACCAGCCGTGCCGATCCAGGTTTTCCGCTCTCGCGGCTGCGTGCCAGGAATCAACTAACCGAGTTACGCGCCAATGATTTACGCTTTTCGGTGGAAGAAACGGCCGTTTTCCTACAAACCGTCATGGGTATCTCCCTCACTCCAGAGCAAATCGCCGCCCTTGAAGCCCGAACTGAAGGCTGGGTGGCTGGCTTACAGATGGCCGCCCTCTCCATGCAAAATCGGGACGATGTGGCTGGCTTCATTGACAACTTCACTGGCAGCCATCACTTCATCATGGATTACTTATTGGAAGAGGTGCTCACTCAGCAGTCAGTTGAAGTGCAGGACTTTTTGCTGGAAACGGCCGTTCTCACCCGTCTCTGTGCTGATTTATGCGATGCAGTACGCCAATCGTCACCCACCAGCCAACAAATCCTGGAACAGCTAGAAACCCATAACATCTTCCTGACACCCCTGGACAATGAACGACGTTGGTATCGTTACCACCATCTTTTTGCAGATTTACTGCGACAGCGGTTACAGCAAAATTGTGCAGAAGATGAAATCGTCACGCTGCATCATCGCGCCAGCGTATGGTATGAAGAAAATGGACTGGAACTTGACGCTTTTCACCACGCCGCCGCCGCCCATGATTTTGAGCGCACCGAGCGCCTCATTGCCGGAGAGGGTGTCCCCTTGTACTTTCGCGGGGCGGGTATGGCTACCCTAAAATGGCTGGAATCGCTGCCCACAACCGTGCTCAATGCCAGACCATCGCTGTGGGTGATAGTTGCCTCAGCGTTATTGGCTGTCGGTCAGCATACCGCTGTTGAACAGAAACTACAAGCGGCCGAAGCGGCCCTGCAAAATGTCGAACCGGATGAAAATACCCAAGACCTGGTCGGACGTATTGCCTCTATGCGTGCCACATTGGCTATCATTCAGCACGACGTAGAAACCATCATAACCCAGTCCCGCCTGGCTCTGACACTGCTGCACCCCGACAACCTGTTTAATCGCATGGCCGCTACCTGGACACTGGGGTTTGCTTATCAGCTTCAGGGAGATCGCGCGGCCGCCAGCCAATCTTACACCGAAGTCATGGCTATCAGTCACGCTATGCCGGTTTCTATCTATACCCTGGCGGCTGCTATTAGTCTCGGTCAACTACAGGAATCAGATAACCAACTAATTTTGGCGGAACAGACTTATGAGCATGCCCTGCAATTGGCAGGTGATCCGCCGCAGTTGATTGCCTGCGAAGCCTATCTCGGCCTGGCTCATATACACTACGAATGGAACGAGCTAGATGCCGCCCAACAGCACGGGCAGCAGTGCGCTCAACTGACGCAGCAGATGGAAAGTACCGACACCTCTGTTTCGTACGGGGTGTTTCTGGCCCGCCTGAGGCTTGCTCAGGGAGATGTGTCTGGCGCATCTGCTGCTTTGGATGAGGCCGCAGCATACATACAACAACATAACTTTGACTTTCGAATGCCCGATGTTGCAGCGGCTCAAGTGTTCACGTTGCTGCGTCAGGGCAATTTGACGGCGGCGGCTCATCTGGCTGAGAAACATGAACTCCCTATTAGCCAGGCGCGTGTTTACCTGGCTCAAGGAGACTCATCCGCAGCCCTGGCTCTGTTGACGCCATTGCGCCAGCAAATGGAGGCAAAGGGTTGGCAAGATGAACGGCTGCAAATCATGATTTTACAGGCGATTGCGCTCCAGGCGCACGG
>JACSSI010000916.1 GCA_014879345.1 Anaerolineae bacterium
TTTTGTGACGGCGCTTTCGGGGACTGCTGGTTTGACGATAACGGCCGTTTTCGCCTACGTATTCGCTTATAACATCTTCCTCGCCCTGTTCAACCTTATTCCCGCTTTTCCGCTGGACGGGGGGCGGGTCTTCCGCGCCCTGTTGGCGATGAAATTGGATTATGGGCAGGCGACCAACATCGCAGCCACCGTTGGCAAAGCACTGGCAGTGATGATGGGCTTGTATGGCTTGATGAATGGCGGCATCTTCATGGTATTCATCGCCATGTTTGTGTTTACAGCGGCTGGACAGGAAGCTAAAATGGTGAAACATCGCGTATCCCTCAAAGGCTTCACGGTGCATGATGTTTACTCTACATCCGCTTATACATTGACACCTTACCATCGCCTGGAGCAAGCAGTTCAACTCATGATGATGAGTGGGCAGAGTAGTTTTCCTGTTGTGGACAATGATCATTTAGAGGGTTTTATTACGCGCAAAGATTTATCGGCGGCGATGAAAAGCCGAGGGGGACATACCTGGGCGAATATGATTATGCGCCGAGATATTGCGCCTGTATCGCCGTTGTTGCCTTTGGAAGAAGCGCAAAAGCGGATGATTATGGAAGAGTTAGATGCGCTACCTGTGGTAGAAAACGGACTCTATTTGGGATTATTGACTCACTGGAATATCAACCAGGTTGTGCAATGGCAAGCGAGGGATAAAAATGCAAAACCGGTGAATGCGGAGATATATCGGGCGTAGTGCGTAGAACGTAGTTTTTTACGCACTACGCACTATGTTTTTTTATTCGTGGCGTAGGGCTTGCACCGGGTCTAGCCGAGCGGCGCGGGCGGCGGGATAGAGACCAGCTAACAGGCCAATGAGTGCGGCAAAGATGAGCGCCCCAATCGCCAGCCAGGGTGGCACGACGGATAGCTGACTGACGCCTGTGACGCCTTCGTTGATGAGATAGCGGTGTGCTACCCAGTCCACCAGTCGCCCCAACAATGTGCCAAAAATGACACCAAACACACCGCCGATGAGACCGATCATGGCGGCTTCGGTGGTGAAGAGGGCGCGTATTTCGCCAGGGGAGGCGCCTAACGCTTTGAGCACGCCAATCTCGCGGGTACGCTCATAAATCGCCATCATCATGGTGTTGGCGACGCCCAGGGCGGCGACGAGCAGCGCCAATGCGCCCACGGAACCGAGCAGGGTTTGCAATAAGGCCAGCACCTGGTTGGCGGTGTCGAGGATGGCTTCGAGCGATTGGGCGTCGAGGTTGAGTTCTTGAATGGCTTCGGAAACGGCCGTTACCGATCCCAAATTCTCCGCCCGCACCACCACCATGTCATACCCTTCTTTCTCGATGATGTCTGGTTCGTTGAACCACCACGCCTTAATCGCCTCAGCTTCAGCCAGCCCCAAATCAATCGTGCGGCTACCAAAACTGTCTCGGATGCCGACGATGGTGGTGGGGAAGGTTTCTGCTTCGCCACGCGGCAGTTGGATAACGAGATTGGCGGATTGGCCGATTAAATCGTCATAATCTTGCCCCTCTGCCAGCAAACGGTCGGCAAGCCCTGTGACCAGGACGATGCCTTCTGTTTCCCCTTCGGTGAAAATTTCACCATGAACCGCTTCGTTGTTGCCGCCAAACCCGCCAAAGCGCCGGTCGCCCATGTCGTCGGAGGTAAAGACGGGCAGAGATTGCTCACCTTGTTCAAGGATGATTTCGATGCCATTGGGGAGACGCAGTTCGGGCGTAACGGCCGTTACCTGTGGTATTTGTTTCAACTGGGCAACGATGGCGGGGGTGATCGCTTGCTTCGGTTCTGGTTCGGCAAACGGGTCGAACCCTTCTTCTTCCTGCCCTTCATAAATCGCGTTCACAAAAATGTTTTCCAGCCCAACCGTCTCAAAATTACGTTGCACTTCCTTCTGCACGCCCACCCCAAACGAGACCATCGCCACCAGCGTGATAATACCGATGAGTACGCCGCCAGCCGTCAAAATATTACGCACGGGTCGTCGTCGCAGATTTCGTAGGGCGGAGCGGAGGATGTCGGTGAAGGATAATTTTGTAGTGCGTAGTGCGTAGTGCGTAGCGTCTTCTGGCGACTGTTCACTGGTTACTGCTAACTGACCACTGACCACTGACCACTGTTCACTGTTCACTACAATCTTTTCCACTTGCCCATCACGCAAATGCACCACGCGGTCGGCGTAGGCGGCGACTTCGGCGTCGTGGGTGACGACGATGAGGGTGATGCCTTGCTCTCGATTGAGTGCTTTGAGCAGGGTCATCACTTCTTCGCCGGT
>JACSSI010000051.1 GCA_014879345.1 Anaerolineae bacterium
TAGGAGGCGGGTGTCTAAGGGATTATGGGGGGGGAAACGGCCGTTTTGGAGCGTTTGATGGATGTTCATTGAAATACTTTCCACCCCATGTTCTACAACTATGGCATTGTAATCTGTATCTCTCCTAAATCTAAATGTTGATCGGGCATCAATGTTATCAGCAAACTCAACTCTGGATTGTTTGGATCATCAAGAAGAAAATTAATGTCAGGATTATGGAGTATGACGCCGTATTCACCTGGCTCAACATCAATAATCACAAAACGGCCGTCTGGAATAATGCGTGCAACTGGTGCTGTATCATGATTCACACTTACAACTGGTAATCCCTGATCTGTAGAAAGTAATTTCCCAAGATAAACTTGACTTTCGGCAGGGCCACTTTGAATTTCCCTGTCAATAATGATCCCGCTTACAATTGCCAACCCTGGTGACGGCGTTGGTATTATAAAATTTTGCATTAATTCAGCTGATTTAGTTGACAAATCATTTGTGATTGCCGGTTCAGGATATGATTCAACCAAACTAGTATCTTCTACAGGATATGAAGAATTAGAAGGCTCTACTGTTGTAACATTTGTTACTTCTTCAGATGTAGATTCCTCAAGCATAGCAGTAGGAGTGGTGGAAGAAATTGCAGGAGTATATGCACAACTTGCCAAAATACTTGCAAATACAGCAATCATAACATATCTAGTAATTGAATATAAAAGTCTATTTAACATAAATAATCCACTAAAAGCTTAAGAGATCTCAGGTATAAGTGGCTTTCGTCCTCTTCCAACTTGAAATCCATACATCAAAACGATTATGTAAACCCAAGATATAATACCTCGGGTTTGAAGCCAATCTGCAAAATGATAAAGGGCACGGATTAGCAAAGGAGCCATCCATGGACCATTTCCGAGTAACGTCCATAAGCGAGATATACCTAATCTTTTGGTTTTATCTCTGTATAGGTCATATGCTCTACCACGTGTGATCATACGTTTACACGCATTTTGTAAGTCGATTTTGTGATAATGTTCTGCTTCAGCTTCTGGTTTAAAAATTATTTTTAATCCTTTAGCAACTAAACGTACGCTAAGTTCAGTATCTTCATAAGCAGCATACTGAAAAGACTCATCAAATAGTCCGTTTTTTAACAAAAAACTTCGTTTTAGTGACAAATTATTTGTGAAAAAAAAAGAGAAATCAGGTTCAAGTCCATCATTTAAAAGACGATGATATCGAAAATTCCATCTTCTCCACCAATCCGTGAAAGGTGAGTCACAAAATTCTGGAGCAATATCCGCTAAGCCTAAAATAGCTATATTCTCTTCTGGATGTTCATCAAAATGTGCTAGAAGATGTTGCTTAAGAAAGCCTTCAAGGGGCAAAATATCATCACCAATGAATAAGACTATCTCTCCTGTTGCTTTTTTAACACCCAAATTTCTTGCAGCAGCTGGCCCTTTAGCGTCCTGATAAAAATAGTGCACTGCACCTTTTTCACAATGGAGGAGTAAATTTTCTTCTAGAGTAGTTCTTACATCGTTCGTTGACCCATCGTCGATAACTATAATTTCTACTTTTTCTTCAAGTTTGTAAGCTTGAGACAGCAACCTATCAAGTACTTCAATTAGTAATTCCTTCCGGTTCTTGGTGGGGATAATAACTGTCAATTGTGAACTCATCTTTCCAAATCTTCCCAATTTTATACTTAAAAAATAACCATGGCGCATCCCAAAAGCGTGCAGAAAAATCTTGTCGCATTGAGGTATTAATAAAGCACGTATGGGTGCAATCACAAGTATGTGTTTTTGCTATAGTCGCCTCACGCCGAAGTGTAACGGAATCCCAAGCTTTTGAAAAATCGTAGTCAAAATCAGCCAAGTTGACATTATCTTCTCTTAATTCACATATACGAGTTTGCCCATTATAATCAATCACACCAATAGATTCACCAGCCATACAGGTAAAATCCCACTGTGTATCATATGAATGAATACGCCATTGATGGCGATATTTATTCAACAGGTTTCCCACGTCTGAGATATAGCGCCAAGCTGCCATTAGTCCTTGTCGGCGTCGCTTTGCGTCACGAGATAGGTAATATTCTTGTATAGGTGTTACTGATTCATAAATGTAGCTAAGTTTTTCAGGTGGAACGGCTTTTAACCGCACTTCTGGTGGATCTCCTCGAATTATTTCAAAATAATGTGCGTCTGCTAGTCTTTCCTCCCGAACGAAGTTGGCAAAAGGAACAATCTCTTCAAGATTGTCGGCGCATATAACTGAATTTACATAGGTTCTTAAATTGGGATAATCTTGTTCTAGTTCATTAATTTTACGTAAAGTTTTCATCGCTGAATCATAATTACCCGGTACACCACGAATCTGATCATGAAGTTCAGAAAAACCATCAATAGAAAGATTAAACGTAACATACATTTCTGGATCAATTTGTGCAATTCGTTCGGCTAAATCTGCAATTCGTTCCGGTAATAAGCCATTTGTTGGAACGCTCACATTACGAATATTGTTATTACGACGGAAGATTTTTATGATTTCAGGCAAATCAGATCTCAAAGTCGGTTCACCGCCAGAAAGCAATAATGTTCCAAAGTTTGGCATAGAATGTGCAACTTTTTCAATCTTTTCTAGTGAGAGACCTACATGTGTGGGACCTAAATTCTCCCAATAAAAACAATGATGGCACTTGGCATTACATCGTCCTGTAACAAAGAAAATTAACATTTCGAATGAGTTGTTCCGCATCGAAGATAATTCGCGTTTCAGTACTCTTAAACTGTTCATATTGCACCTCAGTAACATAAGCATGAAGCAAAAGCTATGCAGTAGCTAAATGATTTTTAGTGTTGATCAAAAACACTTTTCGATATTCAATAGATGGTTAACTGTAATCTAAAAAATTGGGATTGCAACTAAGGATAGGTTGAATTATAGTTTTTGGTAACAAAACCACACATTTTCTCATACTTTTGATAAAAATAGCAAAAAGCGGGTGAGTTATATAACTCACCCGCTTTTTGAATGGTAATTATTTAAGCCGGTTTATTAGCTAAGCTAGGGGCTAGGGCAAGTGTAGTTAATACCTACATAATTTGAGCTAACACCTCTATCTGCCCGTGTATTAGCGATATTCACAAGCAATGGTTGTCCATTTGTGCTTTTGAGATCCGCTGCTCCATAAAAACCAAGAGCGGTTGTTGCGTCAGAAGGCATGTAGATGCTTGCTGGTTGCCCGGCTCCAATTGATATGGTTTGAGTTGCATTACTAATCCCAGCAGCCGAGCTAATGTAGTCGATTTTTACAGTTGCCGTTTGAGCGCCCATATTCAATATGTTAATACCGGTTTTCCATGATGTCCGGTTGTGAACAACAGGTGCGCTAACACAAGCTGTAATCGAGGCATCATCTAAAGAACCTTCATATGCAACACCCTGTGCCCCAGAGGTAGGATATCGCTGAGATGCTACAACGACCAGTATATCCTGATCGTCAGATACGATTGAGGCAGAGCCATAGAAGCCATCAGGCAAACCAGTAGCATTAGAAGGGGTGTAAAAAGATCCCATTGCATTAGCAGGAATTTCGATTTCATCTTGCCATGGGCCAGGATTGCTGCCTATGTTAGGTAGATTGGGGTTCGCGTTTGTATACTCAACAGTTACCGTTGTTGATACACTACCTGTATTGACAATATTGATACCACTTGTCCAGGTATTATAGTTTTTATAAACCAACGGTAAAACAATTTCTTTCCCTTGTTGGGCGGAGCCAAAAGCGCGATAACTAGTTTCAATTACATTCTTTGCACCTGTGCCAGGATTGCGAATACTCATTGCCACACCAGCAAGTGGAGCAGAGGCTTCAACAGTGGCAGAGCCAAAGGGGCCAAATTGATCATATTTTGCATCAGAAATGTTAAAGTTATAGGAAGCTTTTGCGGGAATAGATACGGTATCAGTTTCGTTAGGTGTTGAAGAACCTGTTGTGTAGAGCTTTAACGTCACAGAGAGCGGATTTACATCGCTTGTGTTTTGCACTATGAGCTGCGAGTTCCATTTGCCAGACGTGTGATTACGATAGACAAGGGGAAATGTTAAAATGTTCTCAGGGGCAGCAGTACCTAAATACATGTCTGCACCACCCAAATCATAATTTTGTAACGATGTGGTAGCTGCGACCGGAACATCAGCACTTACAACAGCAGCATAATCACCTGGTGCTAATTCGTTGTTTGGAATACTAGGTACGTACACACTCAGACTACCGTAGGCTGTGATACTGTCAGATACAGATCCTGCATTATTTCCCGCACTGTCATAGAAAATAATGCTTACAGTACCAGCAGAATTTGCGGTATTTTGGACATCAATACCAGTTGTCCATGTTCCTTGTGCTGAGATTGGTGAAAGCACAAGCAAACTCAAAATTAGAATTAATACAAATAAAAATATAACCTTCCGTTTCATAATGAACCTCCAAAGTTTTGTAATAAGATGAAAATCACGCATATTTCATCTTATTATGCGTATATGAAACTGTTTTGTCGATAATCCTTTGGAAGTATTTGGGCTAATAATAGCTGTGTACTGGAGTTAATTCTATTTTATACAGGAATTCGCGAGTTATCGAAGCTTTGTGGCTAAAGATTTATAGAAGCGGTAAATACCAATTGTTACGATTTCCCGATCTGTATCTGGAATCCCTTTCAATAGCAAAATTGTGATCCCATATGTAGTCATTCCCAAAAATAATCCGATTACCAGATGCTCTGCGCGTACAAGCCAGACTATCAGTGCCATTAACAATCCGGCTAATACTGGACGAATTAATAATTTTGGTAATGTTGAGTTTATGAAATTGTTATGCACATATACGAAAATGAGTAAAAAGAATACAAAAGATGAAAGCACTCTGGCTAATGAAGCTCCAAGAATGCCCCATATGGGAATAAGCCAAATATTGATAAGGAGGCTTGTTAGCATGCTAATACCTGTGATCCAGCCAATTTGTTGTTGTTTATTGTTTATAAGCATTAATCGTGCATTAGGTGCGTCTAGAAAGGCAAATACAACTGACCAAATCATAATACTTAAAGCTGGAGCAGATGGAGCGAAAGATTCGGTAAAAACAAGAAGAATGATAGGTTTTGCCATTATGCTGACAAAAATTGCAATTGGGAATGCAAAGATAACCAAGTATCTATTTATTTTGTCGTAGAAGCTAGCAAGTTTATTGACATCTTGGTGATGATATCTTGACATAATTGGGTAGATGGCAGTTCGAATCGCAACTGGCATCATCCAAAATCCCAACATTATGGTTTGTGCTGCGCCATACCACCCTAGTCTTGTTTCATCTAAAAGTATAGATATCAAAAAAGAATCGGTTTGAAAATCTAACGTAGAAAAAAGCCCAATTAAAATAAAGCCTTTTGTATACCGAAGTTGTTGAAAACTAAATGAAAAATCGAATCGGTTTGGATATTCCTGAACGGTGTTCTTTAATAAGTGGATCACAGCTGGAATAAAAACGAACAGGCTAATTGTGCTACTAATTGGAAGAATCCAGGCCACAGGCACTATATTTTTTGTGTAGTATAAAAGAAAAAAACCAACTAACAATTTAACGATACTATTAATGAAAGAAGCGGTTACTGGGACAGGTGCCTGTTCGTGAGCTACAAAAAGAGCCTGACAGATACTAAAGATTGCTTCTGGAAAAATAACTAAGGCTATGATCAGGATGACTGTTTCTGTTTGTTTTGAGTAAGGAGAGAATAATTGCAGAAAGAGAAAAAGAAAGAAATATGCAAGAAATGCTAAAGATATTCGGATTAGGATGAAATTTGTTAGGAATCTTCCGCTTTCTTCTCGTCGCGAGGCTACATCTCTAATGAGTATGTCTGACAGGCCGAAAGCTGAAATTGTGAAAATTATTGTATAAAAAGTGATACCTAAGTTGAAAGTGCCTGCATCTTCAGGACCAAGCAACCGGCCGACAAAGATAAAAAGCAAGCTAGTGCTTGCTTTTGCAACTATTGTACCAATATAAAAAAGGATTGTATTACTTAATAGCCGCAAGAATACCTCCACAAGACAACAAAGTTCATGATGTTCGTTTGAGAGTGTAGATTTTCAAAGCGACACTTGCCAACCATCTTGTAAACCTTTTAGATAAGAGTGTGCTGCTGAAAATTTCCCCGTAAATAATAGCCGTGTCATGGTTTTTAAGATGCTGCCTAACCGAAATAAGATGATAACAGGAAGGTTGCCTTTGTGGGCATAACGTCGCCAAAAAATCATCCCGCTTTTAGCAAGATGATAGCGGCGAATGGGAGAATCTAAACCACCACTACTTATGGCTACTTTGTGATAGAGGTGGGCTGAGGTTACGATTTGTAATCTATATCCTTTTTGCCTAAAGCGCATTGACCAATCTAAATCTTCAAAGTACATAAAGAACCTTTCATCCAGTAATCCAACATTTTGCATCGCGTTTAGATGAACTAATAAGCATGTTCCTAATAAGTACTCTGTATCCTGGGTTTTACACCATTTTTGTGAATCTTGTTCGTTACGACCGGTATCGTATAGATCCAAGGTATATGGGTTCATACGGCCGTTAGCAAACCAAATACGTGTCGGATCTGAAGCGTAGAATATTTTGGGCGATAGTAAGGCTATGTCGGGAGTGGCTTTTGCTAATAATTCTTCTAGCATTCCCGGTGTGGCAAAGGCATCATTATTAATTAGAAGTGCATAGTGATATTTATTTTCAACGGCTGTTTGCAAACCGATATTACAACCACCGGCAAACCCAAGATTTTCTGATAGAGCAAGAATTTTAACGTCTTCCTGAAAATGTTCTTTCATTTGTGAAACCGAATCATCACCTGATCCATTATCAATTATTAATGTATCTAAAAAGGAGCATGACATTTCTTGCAAAGCGCGAACACAAGCTATTGTTGTTTGGGCTTGTCGCCAATTAAGGATGATGGCCAAAACTCGAGTGTTTTGCATAAGATTATCGTTGGTAGACTGTCTCTTTGATTGATTATGGACTAGATGATTTTCAAAAGCCTCAGAAACGGGTTTCTGTTTAAATGTGCTAATAGCGCCTACTTGCTCCCCAGCACCATGCCAATTTACTCATAAAAATAGCAGGTAAAGTTTGCCAATGTTTTCGGAGGATAAACGGCCGTTTCTTGATTATTTTTAGCGTTATTGCACTGGCAATCAGGGGCGATAGTATTAACAATAGGTGACGCGAGCGTAATATTACAGGTGTTTTTAAGGTGTCTTGATGTTGTAAACGGGCAACTCTTGCATATCGACCACTGCGGGCACAATCTTGCCAAACTGCTTTTCCGGTAAGGCGATTATGTTGATGCATAATAACGGCCGTTGGCCAAAAGTAAGGTTGGAACCCTACCTTGTTCATCCGCGTTGTCCAGTCTAAATCTTGGCTTCTGGGTAATGTTTCATCGAGAAGCCCGACTGATTGGACTACATCTCTCTCTACAGAGAGATTGAGAGTTGGCAGAAAAGGCCTTGATCCAGGTTCTGCTGTACTAAAATACTCATGAAACATTGTCAAGTTATACACCAATGCCCAATAGTTCACGCCATCAGGAATAACACCGCCGCCCACAACTGAATGCCCAGTCTGATGTGCAGTTAAATGTTCTGAGAGCCATTTATCTTGGGGAATACAATCGCTATCTAAAAAAATGAGCAAGTCAGATGCTGTTGCTTGTATACCGATATTGCGAGCTGTGGCTGGGGGAACGGCCGTTCCTGTGTCAATATATTTCACTATGGGAGTTTTCTGTTTGGCTAATAACCCAAAATCATCCTTTCCCACGATCACAACTTCTTCAATAAACTCTGCCTTATCTTGAGCAAGAATCATTCTTACAATTTGGTCAATGATGAGCGAATTTAAGCTGGGAATGATAATAGCAACTGTGGGATAAGACATGGTTTATAATTCCCCTGAGGCCAAATTATTTAGTGCCTCAATGAGCGTTTTTCCCAGAGCTTGGGGTGAATTATGTTGACAATAGTAATCATATCCTTGTTGAGCCAATTTTTCGCGGAATTCTGGTTGCTGCTTTAAGGTTAATATTCCATTCGCTAAAGATTGCGGATTCCCTCTAGAAACCAGATAAATTTGCTCCCCATCTTTTAACGTTTTTTGTACTAACTCGGATTTGCCAGAAATGACAGGCCTTCCCATCGCCAAGCCCTCCCAAATCTTGTTTTGTATCGTGTAATGTGACTGTAACGTTTCTCCAAAAACGCCCAAACAGACATGAGACCGTGCCAATCCATCCAATAGTTCATCACGGCTAACAAAACCGTGAAAGGTGACGTTATGCAATTTGTGGAAACGCACAAACTTTTCAAGCCGTTCTTTTTCTGGCCCTTCTCCGTAAAAATGAAAATGTATACCAGTTTCTTTTTGTAATTGTGTGGCCGCACCTATGACTGTATCCAAGCCGTGTGATGGCAAATACATGCCATGATACGTGACACGAAACTCATCATCAGGCGGCGATATAGGTCGAGGGTGGTAGACGGAATCGTCTGCACCATGTGGAATACGGCTGAATCGTTCAGGGGACAAATTGTATTTTTGGCAATAATAATTTTCGTAAGCACAATTTTCTGAAATGAGGAGATTTGGCAATTTTAGGCCGCCTTTTTCTAGCCAGAATATCAACTTGCCTGTAAATACACTTTTATCCAGCAGTCCGCGTTCTTCCGCCACTAAATGCAAGGACATGAGAATGTCTAAAGCCATGGGAACTCGCCGCCACCAGGTTAACAGTCGTGCTAAATAGGTGTCGAACTGCCCTGGATAGCCTATAAGCATGACATCATATTGGGGGGTGTGGTTGTGAGCGCGGAATAGTTGCCAATAGGTTTTGAGAACGCGCCCAATGAACTTTGGACTGCGCCAGCCACCGCTCGCTTGCTTGACACGGTCGTCTATGCTGTGCCAAAGGGTAGCGTGGCATTCATAAACCTCGACGTTTTCTTGGGCGCGCAGTCCTTTGAGCAGGATTTGATTGCGAGTGTAGTTTGCTCGGTATGTACCGAAATAGCAGATGCGTAACGGCCGTTTTTCAAACTGATTACCCATAAACAAACACACTTTTAAACAAAGGATTATGAGTTTGTATCATCGTGCTTAAACCCTATTAACTGATACAATGTTTCAGTAGCAACGTTTTCATCCAGGCGTTCTAAAATCAAACTCGTTACAAATTTTTCCTTATCACCAACAAAAGGTGTTCCCTGCATCAAAATACATTCCCCGTTCGCTAATTTCATTTCCATTTCAGATATTTCCAAATGGGTGGTAAATGTCTGAAATTTTTGCGCGAATATATGATAGAACAACTCGTTTGAATATATTTCTTCCAATTTCTCCCCAAAATTAGAGGCAGCGTATGAATTACCAAAATCTAATGCATGGGAAACATTTGAACTTCGATAATAATAAGCAACAGTACAATCCGGATAAGAGTCAACTTGAAGATTTTTAAGATATTCAACATTATTCATACTATTTTGAGCAATAATAATCTGTTCATTTGCTTTAACAGCAGTTATCCCGATTGCTCCCACTAAAAAGATCCATGCACCATAACTTATTAGTTTATTCATCGTGCCTGAAATTTCGATAGGCGCGGATAGAAGCAACACTAGCATGAGACCTGCTATTCCCATGGATGGGAATGCATAATGAATAGGTGGATGTTTGATAGTTAACGCTGTTTGCCCCAAAATAATGATAATAAATAAAAATACTACGACTAAAAAATTGCGCCGTACCACCACATCTTTTATGTTTCGTCTTTGCCAGAACAAAACACATCCCCCCCCAATCAATATGCTAATTATTATGAAGAAGATTGGTTCAGAAACAATCAATCCAAATAAATTATGAATGAGCTCTTCGAGATCGCCTATGCCGGCTTCACCCTTGCCATAACGGCCGTTATGAGTAGCTATCCTGGTCCACCATTGTGCCATGCGCACATATTTGTCCCAAATAGGTAAGGTAATCAATAAGAAAGTTAGAACCATGCTAACAAAAGCATAAAATTTCCGCTTTAATGTATCTGGCAGCCACAATAACAGCACTAATGGCAAAAAAGTAACTTTAGTAACTACTCCCAATCCCAGAATGGCGCCGAGGAATACACTATCTCGGTTTGTTTGTATCCTATACGTTCGGTTGAAAATAAAGGGTAACAAGAAAAATACCAAACCATAAGTGATGAATAACATAAACGGCTCTGGCATAACTCGTGTTGTCGCCATAAGAGTTGTCACAAACAAGTACGGAACAATTTGCAAAACTATAACGAATAGCCAGTAACCCGAAAAATAAAAAACACGATACCCAACCAGAAAGCTTCCAACAGCTATTAAGAAGTTTAAGAACAGATTGATAGATTTCAGATAAGATTCTGGATGACTTAAAACGGCCGTTACCAAGCCATCTCCAGTTATACCCAACACACGATCCAAACCATAGCGTATGCCGACAACGGCTGCGCCCACTATCTGTACTGACGTGCCCGGATGATCCGTATGTCCAGGACCTTTTCCTAACAAAAGGTTAAGTGAATTCAGTAAATAAGCATACTCCGGATCAAAATTGTGGCTTAGATAATATGGTCCGTGCATAGCCGTCAAAACCATAGCACTAATAAAAAGCAGGGCAGGAATAATACTCAACCCGATCCAAGCTTTTATTGTAAACTGCCGATGAGGTTGAATGTACGACATCAATGATTCCTATTAAATAAATTCAATTTAACCTTCACAAAACCAACCGTTGTCAGCTTTAATAGCATAAAACCGTGACGAAATCGGTCAATGTTTGTGCTCCCATATGTTCTAGCCCGGTAAGGAATTGGTATATCGACAAAAGAAGACCCCAGAATCGCCGCTGGAAACAATAGCTCAAAGTCACCAAACGGATCAAAATCTCCAAAAACTTCTCGCCAGGCAATATAACGTTGGTAATCTTTTCGGCTAAACAATTTTGTTCCGCATAACGAATCGCCAATATGAATATCTAAAACATAACTGAGTGCTTTAGCAAAGAAACTGTTCCCCAAACGATTAAGCGGGCGCATCGCCTTATCCTCCATGGGATAAAGCAGTCGATTACCATTAACAAAATCTGCCATGCCTGCTAAATATGCCTCATAGAAACGATACAAATATGATGGAGGAACCGTCAGATCAGCATCTAAAATAGTTAAAAGCTCGCTAGTTGCCTGGCTAAAACCCAATCGAACAGCGTCGCTTTTTCCTTTTCCGGTTTGTTGATAAACCTTGATATTAAATTCAGAATTATATTTTTCCTGAACCCGTAAAATCTCTTGATAGGTATCATCTGTTGAATGACCTTCCACAAAAATAATTTCCAATTTTTCTTTGTGCGGCCAATTTTGCAGCCCTATAAGCGCATTTTCAATATTGCCCATCTCGTTTCTAGCTGGGATAACAACAGACAAGCTTACAGATTCAGCACACGGAATCTGGGGTGACAAAATAATGCTTTGTACCATTGCCAGTTCTTTAATGAATGGAATTGCCGCTAACAAACCATTGATTAAATAGCCAATGCCAAAAAGTGTAAACGGAAAATAAATCGTTCCTTTTATACGAGTAACTGTGTAACCTGTTAGTTGTGCTAAATTCCGCAAATCTGTTTTTGTCAAAAATGTTGTAGGAAGCTCTCCCTGGCGCAGGTGAAGAGCGTTGGCCAATTTATATAACCACCGATAATAGGGACTATATGCTACAACAAATAATCGGCTGTCTCGATTCAGAATGTGCTTCACCTGTATTAACAGCATTTGAATGTCTGAAGCGTAATTAAGCAGTCCGTCCAGTAAAAAAATATTACTTTCGTCATTGGCAATACATTTCTGCAAATCATCTTCATCAAAAACGGTTATTTTTTTAGCCGCTGGCACAAGAGAATAAATAACTTGTTCAGAATGTTTTTGTGGAAACAGTTCAATAAGATTCTCAAAAAAAGGTGAAAGCGAGGCAAGCTCTCGTGCAATCATTTTTTTGATGCCGGCACTAAAAATTTTTGTTTTAGATAATGTCATGAAGGGGTAACCTTTTCTAATTCGATGAATGCAAAGCTGCCTAAATTAGGGAATGCGTTTGTTAGCATATGGTCAACATGCGTTGCTAATGGATAAATAGCGTTTGGTAGTAAACTCCAAGATTTTAATCCACCGCATAACCAATATCGTAACGGTGTGTGCGGTTTGAATTGCACTAATCGCAAACGAGGGAATAAGGCTTGGTAACGGTCAAGATCACGCTGGAACACAATCCAAGCCAATGCGCCATTGGCATCTCTGAGTGGATTTTCTGAGGTGAAGTCCCAATGCTCTTCTGCTTCGTTGAAGTATTCATGATGCAGGTGTTTATAGATATATTTTGAAAATATTCCTGGATTTTGGTCTGCAATCAATACTCGTCCACCGACCATTAGACATCTATCGGCTTCGTTTAAAAACATTTCAACGTTTCGAATATGATGGAATACATTATTCATTAGAATGGCGCTAATAGAATTGTCTGCAAATGGAAGGCAAGTTGCATCTAAGATGAGATCTACATTTGAAAATGGGAGAATGTCAGAGGTAACAAGTGTTGGAATAACTTGATTGGCAAAACCTACACCGGAACCTAGTTCTAATTGGATTCCATTTAATGGAGCCTGCGCAATGCTCACAGCATATGCTTCATAGATTTCGCGGTATAGATGTTTGAGGGTGTGTTTTTCATCTAGCGCTTTTTTGATATAAATCTCTTCGTCTGGAGAGTGTAATAATCTGTCTCTTAATGTTTTCATATTATGTAATTTAGAAGTAAATACCAATCGAGAATTATAACGCACATTTGATGGTTAGACATGATGAGAATGAAGTTAGGAGCAATCATTTATAAACTATTATGAATATCCTCGTCACCGGCGCAACCGGCTTCATCGGCCGTTCCCTCATGGCGCAACTGCAACGGGCGGGCATTGACGCACAACCCTTTCAG
>JACSSI010000917.1 GCA_014879345.1 Anaerolineae bacterium
TTTTTGATTGCACAACGGCCGTTAAACGGCCTGCTGGGTGGTCTATGGGAATTCCCTGGCGGGAAACAAGAAGACGGCGAAACCTTACCCGAAGCCCTGCAACGCGAAATTCAAGAAGAACTGGCAATAGACATTCAAGTTGGCGAGTTCCAGACCAGTGTCAAACACGCCTACACCCACTTCCGCATCACCCTCCACGCCTTCCATGCCGCCCATCTCAGCGGTGAACCGCAGCACATCGGCGTCAAAGACCACGCCTGGGTCACGCTCGCCGACCTGGACAACTACGCCTTCGCCGTCACAGACCTCAAAATCATCGCCGCACTGAGGCAATCATTTAGTCTGGTAGTCGGATAGTCGGGTAGTCTGGTAGTCGCCGTGTGGGTTTCGACTAATCGACTATCTGACTAATCGACTAATCGACTACCAGACTGAATATCATCAATTTCAAGCAGATGCAGCCCTTCCCATAAATAAACATCCAGGTCGATTTTGAGATGCTCACTCACCTCAACGCCTTCCTCGCGCAGGAGTTGGGCTTGACGGTTAGGGCTGTTATCCGGGCTGACGATGCTAATGCGGCCCTGGCTGTTCACCACGCGCTGCCAGGGAATATTTTGGTAGGCGGGATCATCCTGTTTATCGCGCAGGGCATTGAGCGCATAGCCCACTGCCCGCGCCGCCTGGGGGCGCCCCAACATGGCGGCGATGCGGCCGTAGCTGGTCACTTTGCCTCGGGGAATGCGGCGCACCACTGCATACACTTGCTCATAAAAATTAATCGTCATATTACCTCTTCAGACCTGACAGGTTTAACTCTGTATCTTACTTTTTAGGCATCTTTACATTGCCTATTACCTCTAGTAACCAGAGCGTTAGTAAACCTGTCAGGTCTTTCTTTTTAAGCGTCTTTGCCTTGCACATTACCTCTAGTAACTAAAGTGTTAGTAAACCTGCCAGGTCTTTGATACGATTGATAACACCTTGGAGATAAGATAGATGATAGAACTAAACATGCAAACCATAACGGCCGTTATCTGGGGCAAAATCCTCTTAATCGCCTTATTCTACCTGCTGGCCTGGGTATTCCACCGCCTGAGCAGCCGCCTGGCTACCTCTCTCATTGGCATGAGCCGCTTCCGGCGGCAAACGCCCAAAATGCGCACAGAACGCATGGAAACCCTGCATGGCCTCACCAGCAGCGGCCTCACCTTCATCGGCTTTGGTCTTGCCACTTTCTTCAGCCTGCTGCTTTTTGTCGATGGTGATACGCTCATCTGGATGATCGGCTTGTTTAGCGCCGCCTTTGGCCTGGGTGCACGGCCGTTTCTCAGCGACTTCCTCACCGGCATTGCCTTCCTCTTTGAAGACACCTTCGACGTAGGCGAAAAAGTAGAACTGGGCGGCACTTCGGGCAACATCGAAGGGGTTGTCGAAGCCGTCAACATGCGTACCACCGAAATCCGTTCGCCCACTGGCGAGTTAATCACCCTGCCCAATGGCGAAATCCGGCTGATACGCAACTATAGCCGCGGCCGTTTCTCCGTGGCCGACATTAAAATAAAAATCTCGGCAGAAGATGTGCAAGAAACCATCGACTTGCTTACAGGTATGGCGGTCGAAGCTGTCACCCAACTGCCCAATTTATTGGAACCCTGGAAAGTAATCAGCGAATCAGGCGAAATGGGTCAGCATGTTGAATTAACCTTGGTGGCTAAAGCCCGTTATGGCAAAGCCGCTGAAATGCGGCCCCGTTTGCTGGCTTTGGTACAAGAACATATGGAAGAAGCTGGTATTCAGTTAGCAGGCTAACCAGCCACCTGCCAATCCCCTCTCCCTTTGGGGGAGGGTTAGGGTGGGGGCTAACCTGCCACTAACCCTTCCGCCCGCCGGTAAGGGTGCACCGTAAACCCTACAAACAAAAACATACCAATCAGGCGGCCAATAGCACTCAACCCAAAAATCAGTTGGAAGTTGACAGCATCCGCCAAATAACCACCCAACAATGGCCCCACAACAGCGCTGGAGAAAACGGCCGTTTGGTACAAAGCCACAGCCCGCGGTCGCTGCTCATCGGGGGTCAGAATCAACAGCAAATTAAACGTCGCCAGGTTATAGCCCGCCCAAATAAAACCACCCAATGTGTTAATCAACCCCACCTGCCAGGGCGCCGTAATAAACATCCAGGCCAACGGCAGCACTGGAATAGTAAAGCCGCACACCAACATCACCCAAATCGAGCCGCGCGTATCCAATAAACGGCCAAATACCCGCTGCCCAAACAACGCCGTCAAACTGCTG
>JACSSI010000918.1 GCA_014879345.1 Anaerolineae bacterium
CCCTGCACATGTGAGTCACGATGTTCTCGATTCCACTTGGAGAAGGGCATCCCTTCCACCAGCATGTGCGCACCAGGAGCTACTACATCTGGTTTTACAAAACCCACTTCCGTGGGGCCAGCACCACTGAATGGAGTGATGTAGTCATCACTGCTATCTTTTGGCGTGTAATTATCGGTAAATGCGCCCACTGTAATGACATAGGGGTCATTGCCAGGAACAGAAACTGTCAAGGGGGCAGAACCACCATTACCAGATGCTGCCAAAACCACGATGCCTGCATCCCACAAAGCTTCGACAGCCATGTTAAGTGGGTCAGCCCAGTAAGGGCTGTCAACCGCACCGACCACAGAGAGGTTAACGACTCGGATATTGTATTTATCCTTATTTTCCAATACCCAGTTCAACCCTTCGATAATATCTGTGTAATTACCTTTGCCTTCGCCATCCAGTACGCGGACATCAATCAAATCTACTTTCGGAGCAATGCCGATATAGCCATTGTTATCACGTGTAGAGTTGGCAACGAGACTAGCCATCATGGTGCCATGACCATAAACATCGCGCAGCCGTGGCCCATTATCTAGTGCATCATAGGTAGCTACGATGTTGCGCCGAAAGCCAGGAAGCCGGTTAATGCCTGAGTCAACCAGAGCAACGCCAACACCTTTACCGTTCACCCGGGCATCCCATGCCTCATCCACACCCATTACTTCCGGGAAGTCTGCTTGAGGGCGACGCGAGCGGGAGCTGCTTTGAATGCCAGCCGCTTCTACTGATTTATCAGCTTGAACGGAAATGACGCGGGCATCTTGCTGCACGGCGGCCAGACGACCTTCAGGGAAATTGGCTGAAACAGCATTGATGATTGCCAATTCTTGCGTTACTTGACCACCATATGCTTCTACAACAGCAACGGCCGTTTCTAAGCTATTTGCTTGAATAATAAGGGATTCTTTAGCACTCGAGGAGGTTGTCGGGGCGCTTACCGCTAAAACCAATACGAGTAACACAAGTGTTGTTACGACTAACTTCTTCATGTGAAACTCCTTTTACTACTACCAGTAATTAAATATTTTCAATACAAATATATTTTGTACATGTTTTCACGTTCTATTCACGCCTATAGTATGGAAGATTCTACGCACTAATTCAAGCGATCAGACGCCATTAAGGACTAATTTCCTACACATCTTCTACTCTTGATCGCGCTGCTGTTTTTTGTCGAGTAAACGTGAGGCAAGGGAGCCTGATTTTTGGGGAGAATCACTAGATTTTGGGGGTGATTTTTGGGCATCTGATCTTGTGGATTCATCAACCGTGTTAGGCGGTGTTTGCGGCGCAGTTTTTTCGATAGCTGCTGATGGGGTAAGTTCTTCAGGAACGGTCAGTGAGTCTGGTTGTGGGCGGCGGGTGGCCGCTCGTTCTTTGGCTTGAAACAGCCGGGAAACCTGTTCGGTTTGCGGCGCTGCGGTAACCGTTTGCGGCAACAGTCGGCCAAAGGTGGCTGCCCAGGCACGCTGCCCATCCCGCCTGGTAATGACGACTCGGCGCACGGCGATGTCTAGTGGCAGCAGTAAAACGGCGATGAGGGTAAGCCAGTGCCAAATGGGACGAGATACGGATTCACTGGCGAGATTATGATTGAAAACGGCCGTTACCGCTTCCGTTAAATCTTGTCCCCCAAATTTCTCAGCCAACAGCGTCAGCACATTCATTTCCGATACTGTCGGCTGGTATTCAGCCGAATAACCCAGCACCCAGCCCGATGTTTGTCCCACCACTGTTTCACCAGCAGGGTCTTCACCGTTGACACGCAAAAAATAAGCGCCATCCTGGGTTGGCGTGAAATCTGCTTCATAACGGCCGGGCGCAATTTGGGATAAGGCGACAGTATTCACCGTGCCATCAGGGGCAATGACATTGGCAGTCATGGAGATGTCGTTAAGATAGGCGCCGTTATCATCCCGGGTATCGACTTGCAAAACTGCCTGTTCACCATTGAAGGTAACGGCCGTTTCCACATTACTATCTCGCTCTGCCGCCATCGTCCAGCGCACAGCCTGCGCCCAAAATGCGGGGAAACCTTCCCACTGCACCCACTCATTGGCCCAACGCCCCGTCGCATCAGAAGTCCAGGCCACCGTGCGTCCCAGGCCATACTGCCACGCTGCCAGCAGCGGATCTCCCAGGTGGGTATCCAAAATAACTTGCGCCGTTCCCTTCGGACTGGTGCCCACATAGCCATGCAAGGGTGGCACGGCTGAAATACCAGCCAAAATAGGACTGTTACTTGC
>JACSSI010000919.1 GCA_014879345.1 Anaerolineae bacterium
TAAGGAAGATAGGTGAAAAACATGCAGCCAATTTACAGAAGCGACGGCGAATGGGTTGCCGTTTATGATAGTGGAAACTTATTTAATGCTGATGGTGAATGGATCGGTTTTGCCAGAGGACGGGATATATATGACCCTTCAGGCTTGTATTTGGGCTTTCTGAGTGATGACCGACGTTTGCTGCGGAAGCGGATGCCGCCCGAAAAACCGCGCTTAAAAGTGCCAAATCGTCCCGAGCGACCCGCTATGCCAGCCAATATGCCGTTGTCACCGATGCTGCGGGCACTGCCCCATCACTATGTCGATATGTTTGAGGAGTATCCAGAGCGTTTAACTTTTATCTCAGATACCCGGCCTGATATGGAGTAATTCTCCCACTCCCCAACCTTCTCCAAAAAGGAGAGAGGGGTTAGGGTGGGGTGAACGCGATGGAAAATAATTTATGGAAGGAAAACGAGTAGCAGAATCACGGGTCGTGTTAACGCAGGCGATGGGGCCGACCGAGGCCAATGTTTTGGGTAACGTGCATGGCGGTATCATCATGAAACTGTGTGATGAAGCGGGTGGCATGGCAGCCATTAAACATGCCCGTCGCCCTGCCGTGACGGTTACTGTTGACTCGATGTCATTTTTGTCACCTGTACATATTGGCAATTTGGTTACTGTGGCGGCTGAAGTGACCTGGACGGGGCATACGTCTATTGAAACGCGGGTGGTAGTGACGGCCGAAAATTTATTAACGGGTAAAGTGACGCACACGAACACCGCCTTTTTTGTGTATGTGGCTTTGGACAAAAAAGGCCGTCCAACGCCGGTTCCCCCTTTGATTTGCGAAACCGAAGATGAGATTAGGCGCTGTCGTGAAGCTGAAGAACGTCGCTTGAAACGTTTGCAGCGCGACCACAAAGATATTTGATGACCAAACAACGTTCCCGCCTCCTTGAAATATTGCTGCAAGCCCCAGCCCACCGCATTACAGCTATGCCGGATGAAGATTATGGCCTGGCTGACGTGGAGCCATTCCCTTTTTTGGCGATTGTGGGTCAGCATGAGATGAAACTGGCGCTTATCCTGTCTATTATCAACCCGCGTGTGGGTGGGGTGCTGTTGATTGGTCCGCGTGGCACGGCTAAGACAACGGCCGTTCGCTCCCTCACCGATTTATTGCCCCAGGTTGAACGTAGTTTGTGTGTGTATGGCTGTACCGAAGAGATGCTAGAAGCAGGCGGTATGGATGCCATCTGCGAGGAGTGCGCCAAAAAAGTGGGCTATGGTGAGGCACTGTCTGTAGTAGACAGAGTGCGAATCATGGAACTGCCGCTTAATTCGCGTCTGGATGATGTGGTTGGCGGTATCAATGAGCGTATCGCCCTGGAACAGCAGCGGGTGCGCCTGGAACGCGGCATTTTGGGCCATGCCGACGGCCATGTTTTGTACATTGATGAAGTAAATTTGCTGGATGATGAAATTACGGATGCAATTCTGGATGCGGCGGCGCAGGGACATTTCACGGTGCGGCGAGGGCCACTCAAGCTGCGTTACCGGGCCAGATTCTTGCTCATTGGCTCCATGAATCCAGAGGAAGGGCGGCTGCGTCCGCAGTTGATGGATCGTTTTGGTTTGCGCGCCCTTGTGCGCGGTCTGGATGATAGTGATCTGCGTTTTCAGGCGTATGAGGCGGCGATGGCTTACAAACGTGATCCGGAAGGTCTGGCGTCTGCTTATGCTGAAGGCACGCTGGCGTTAGCTGAGGAAATTCAGGCGGCGATTCATTTGCTGCCGCAGGTAGAAATCGGGGAGGCCGCACGGGCATTGGGCTTGAGATTGGTAAAGAGCATTGAAATTGATTCGAGCCGTGCTGAGATTACGCTGTTTGAGGCGGCTCGTGCGCATGCGGCGGCGGATGCGCGCACGGTGGTGGAGCCAGGCGACATCCAAATGGTGGCGATGATGGCACTGCGCCAACGGCAAAGTCCCAGTTTAAAGCAGTTTTTTACAGAGCAGGCAGCGGAAGATGCGCAAATGGAGTCGCTGTTTGCACAACATTTCAGTGATAAGACCTGACAGGTTTAAGGCTGTACTGTATCAGCTAGATATCTTTGCATGGCATGTTATCTTTGCAGACCAGTACGTTCGCAAACCTGTCAGGTCTCTCCTCTATACAGGAGAGATTTTATTTTGAGAACAGAAAATCAAGAGCGGCTGCTGCTGGCTGGCTTAACGGCCGTTTTCATCGGGTATCTCTCGGTATGGCTGCCAGGACCGGCGGCGGGCTTGCAATTCCTCGGCTTGGAA
>JACSSI010000920.1 GCA_014879345.1 Anaerolineae bacterium
CTGTACAGATTCAAGACTCACAAATCGAAGCCATCATTCAACAAGTGTTGGCACAAGTTAATGCAAATGGCAGCCAAGGCACAATGCCCCGCTCTGCCCACTATCGCGGCGTCTTTGCCACACCGGATGAAGCGGTAAAAGCCGCCACGGCCGCTCTGGCAAAATTCCGACGTGTCAGCCTGACCCAGCGCAAGGCAATCATTCAAGCCATGCGTGATACGTCCATTGAAAATGCCCAAAAACTGGCTCAACTCGCTGTTGAAGAAACGGGCATGGGGCGCGTTTCAGACAAAGTATTGAAGCACCTGCTCGTCGCCGAAAAGACACCGGGTGTGGAAATTCTGCCCAACGATGCCTACGTCGGCGATGATGGCCTGACGCTAGAAGAATGCGCCCCCTTTGGCGTGATTCTAGCCATTACTCCCGTCACCAATCCGGTAGCGACAGTCATCAATAACGCCATTAGCATGGTCGCGGCTGGCAACACAGTGGTGTTCGCCCCCCATCCCGCCAGTCAACACACCTCGTTGACGACGATGGATTTACTCAACGAAGCCATCGAAAGCGCAGGCGGCCCACCCAATTTATTGGTAGCCACCCAAGAAGCGACCATCGAAACGGCGCAAGAATTGATGAACCATCCGCTCATCCCCTTAATTTGCACCACAGGCGGCCCGGCCGTCGTCGATGCTTCCCTTTCTTGTGGCAAACGAGCCATCGGCGCGGCGGCAGGCAATCCCCCAGCCTTAGTTGATGACACGGCCGACCCCGAAAAAGCGGCACACGACATCATCCTCGGCCATTCCTTCGATAACAATATGCCTTGCACCTCTGAGAAAGAGGTGGTGGTGACGGCCGGTATCGCTGATGCGCTCATGAACGCCTTCCGCAAAGCTGATAACGCCCATGTACTCGATCCAGCCATGCTGCCCCAACTGGAACAAATTGTGTTGAATTCAAAACGCCACGGCCCGAATCGTAAATATGTGGGGCAAAATGCGTGTGTGATTTTGGCTGAACTGGGCATCGCGGCAGACGAAAACATGCGTGCCATCATCGTAGAAGTGGACAAAGACCACCCGTTTGTGCGGCACGAACTGATGATGCCGGTTTTGGGTGTGGTGCGGGTGCGCGATTTTGAAGAGGGTGTCAACGTGGCCGTGGAAGTGGAAGCTGGTTTACGCCACTCCGCCATCATTCATTCCTCCAATATTTACCATATGAGCGAATACGGCCGTGCTATCAATACCACTATTTTCGTGAAAAATGCACCCTCCTACGCCGGGCTTGGTTTTGGCGGCGAAGGCCACACCAGCTTCACCATCGCTGGTCGCACAGGCGAAGGGATGACGACCGCCCGCACGTTTACGCGGATTCGGCGGTGTGCGTTGGTTGGGGCGTTTTCGGCGGTATAACCAATATGGGAGACGCCCCAGCGGGGCGTCTCTACGTTCTTAATTCCATAGGAGATCATCGTGGAAAAAACAGCAGATATTGTCAATGCAGTGAAACAGGCAGGGGTGACAGGAGCCGGTGGTGCGGGTTTTCCCACGCACGTCAAACTGCAAGCGAAAGCGGAATACGTGTTGGCGAATGGTGCCGAATGTGAACCGCTGACGCATGTGGACAAGCAGATGATGATCCACCATGCGCCCGAAATTGTGGCGGGGATGCGCTTGGCAATGCAGTCCACCGGTGCCAAGCAAGGCATTTTTGGCATCAAAGGCAAATACAAAGAAGTTATCGCCATCATGCAGGAAGCGATTGGCGACCAGGACGACATCACCATTTTTGAACTGGGCAATTTCTATCCGGCCGGAGATGAGCAGGTGATGGTCTACGACATTTTGGGACGCATTGTGCCGGAAGGTGGCATTCCGATTGATGTGGGCTGTGTGGTGCAAAATATTGAAACGCTCTACAACATCCATGAGGCCGCAGAAGGGCGTCCAGTTACGCATAAATACATCACAGTGATTGGCGCTGTGGCGCAACCGATGTCAGTAAAAGTACCGATTGGCATTACGATTCAAGAGGTGCTGGATTTAGCGGGCGGCGTCACTACGCCAGCCCCAGTCATTTTAGATGGTGGAGCCATGATGGGGCAGGTCGTTACAGATTTTAGCCAGGCCACCACCAAACGCTCCAAGATGTTGTTGGTATTGCCTTATGATCATCAACTCAGCGTCGAACGGCGTACCCCGCGCAAGGTGATTGACAGTCAGGCTGTGGCGGCGTGTGACCAGTGCTATTTCTGCACTGATTATTGCCCACGCCATGCTCAAGGCCATGC
>JACSSI010000921.1 GCA_014879345.1 Anaerolineae bacterium
CCGTTTACTGTCCAGCCAATGTCGCTGTCACTGGGGTCAACCATCTCACGTAACTCGCTGCGAGCATAGGTTGAACCATCTGTGCCGCCATTCACAGGCGCGTAGAACACCATCGCCCCATCATCTGTCAAACAGAAGAATTCGTTACTGAGTGTCGCCAACTCAGATGGGCTGTAGGTTGTTCCGGCCGCATCTGGCACTTTGATGCGCCAATTAGCCAGGTCAAACACGGCTGCGGGCGCTCCGTTTGCAGTGGGGCAGAAATTGCCGCCGGTGACAGGTGGACTTGCGGCCTCTAAACTGAAATCATCGAAACGAACAGAGCCGCTGCTGCCGTGTAAGCCATATACGTAAACGGGCAAGGGGTTCGCACCAGTTGTGAATGGGATCGAAACGAGTGTCCAAGCACTCACATTGAACGGTTCAATGAGGTCTACCTCCGTGGTGGCGACATCATCAATATGTGCTGTGCCTTTGATGCCGACGGCGCCTTCGCCTTTAACCCACCCAGAAAATTCATATTCTGTGTTCGGCAGAACGACAACACGTTGATAGAAACGACCCGGTTCAGCATCAATCTTTGCCGAGCCAAGTCCAGTGTGGGTATCGCCAGAAGCTGAAACTGGTTCTTCTTGCGTCCACCCATTCAGAGAATCTTCAAAATCACCGTTTACAAGTTCCGGGTTTGCATCTGGCGGGGGCAATTCATAATTGGGGTCTACGATGCGTTCATAAGTCACGTTTGTTAGCGTAACTGTTGATTCAGTGATACCCAACATCTCATAACACTCGGCAAAATCAAGCGGTGGCACTAAATCGCTGCACTTTTCACCACCATATGGATGATTTTCATCCGTTGTGATCTGGGATTGCAAATAATTACCAAATTTCAAGTAATCTGTGGGGGTTTCCTCCACTTCACGCGTAACCGACAGCCCATCTACGGTGATGGTGACCGTCCCATAGTTGTTTTCTACAATGACATCAAATGTATCACCTGCTTCAAAAGTACCGAAGTGAAATACGTCTTCGCCATAATTAGGCAGGCCTTTTGTGCGTAGTCGCACGTACAGGTCAAATATGCCGTTTCCACCAATGCTGTCGCCAACAGGGTTGCCATTACTATCGACGTACTTTTCTGTTGAATCGGCATAATACAGTTTCATCAGCGTTGGGCTGTCACCATGATATTGCGTGATGATCGATTTAGCACCGTCTGACATACTCACTGTGTAGGTGGCTGCAAACCGTTCGTAGGTGGCTCCCATCGGCAGACGAAGTGCTTGGGCAATTTTATATTCGTGTCGCCAGCCATTTCCGTTTGCTGTGGCAACTTGTGCTTCTAATGGGACAAACTGGAGCGTTGATTCATTGATGAGTGGGTGAGGCGTTTCTCCCTCCAATTCGAAATAAGTACCATCTGTAATGTATGGCGGTATGGGTGTCCCCTGTGCTATGACCGGAAGGGCATAGAACATCCCGCAGAGGAGGATGAGCAATAGGAATTTTTTCGAGTTCCCAGCCCAATCGAATAATATCGAAACAACATTCTTGTGTTTTTTATTAACAGGGGGTTTCATTTTTCTCCTTATCTCCTTAGTGCAAGGCTGCACTCTATTCACTAGACAGTTCGACAAAAACCAAATCAACAACGGCCGTTACAAATTGTGATAGCGCTGACATGGCATTTTAGTAAAACGTTTTACTAAAATAATGTTATGAAATTACCCAATAAAAATGTTTGTTGCGGCGCGACGATGTTTATTTGATGCAACGTTACACTTCAATAAAGAATAATCTCACTCTAATGAATTGTCAAGTTTGTTGTATGAATGGGCGCTCAAATTTAGCTAAATTGACTGTATGAGAAAGTTGGAAAAGCCAATTAGTAAGGATACATTCAAGCAAGTTTGTGTATCGTTTCACTTCAAGTTTAGATGCAATTGCCCTCTTTTTTGAGTGACGTTGTCCAGCAAGTCAAGATAGGATGGGGCACTTTACACTCAGAAATTAGCGTAGAATCTGAGATTTACCGTTTCGTTTGCCAGCACCATGCTTTATATGAGCAAGAAAACAGTGCCTATTCTTTTAGCTGTTATGTTTTTTGCCGCTTGTTCCAGCGGCACCTGGGATTATTACGATGTAAGTGGAGAATTGAAATTCTGGCAGACAACTTCTCCCATGAAATTACTGCATACAGTGGAAACAAAAAACGAAGAGGTAACGGCCGTTACCTTCACAAAAGATGGTCAATTGATCATCAGCACGGCTCTGGATGGCATTGTGCGG
>JACSSI010000922.1 GCA_014879345.1 Anaerolineae bacterium
AATATTTTGCCTTTTTGGGGCGATTTTTACTCAAATGCGTCGCATAGTGAGTACTAACCCCCTCTGTTTGCACATTTTCGTGCAAAAATAAGGTTTCAGATTCAAATAGTGTTGATGAGGTCATATTGCAAACATTGCACGATATGGCTGAATATGATGCCAATGAAGAAGTCAGAGAAGCCGCTTCTGTTTTACTTGGCATTTTTGATACATGATATGCTTTGTTTTGCAGGTTACTTCTCTCAGCCATTCTAGACAATCGTTCCCAAAATTTTGATGTCCTCAATTCTAATATCCTGTCTTTACAGGCATGTGCGAGAGCCTCTTTTTAAATTTGCGAAGCTAAAGTCTCCTTTTCTGGTTAAATACCCCTAGACATTTCGTGTAGAATATAGTACCTTATTCTTATCTAATCGCGTGTTGGAATTCTTTATCCGTATTTTACCCTTCCATATTGAGTAATATTTTTGTTGTGTTGGCTTAAAGGCATCATTTTAGTAGGTTACACTATCATAGTCATAGTTTAGTTAAACCTACCTGACCTCATTATTTTTGCGTAAAAATAACGGGGTAGTGTTCTAGTTAACATAAATTCGTGCAAACAGAGACCCTTTGTACTCACTATTACACGAGGTCAAAACGGTCAGAACAGTATCTTGCCAAACAGATAATCAGTTCAACAGCATTAGGATGAGAGGTCAACAAATTGATTCGTTTGACCTATGAATCCTCAAAATACACCGACTGTTTGTAAAGGGTCTGATAACAGGCAATTAGCGTGATAACTGGCGCAAATTACGAGTTGAACAATTGCTTTGTTTTACCAAATTTAATGAACATGTGACCTCCCAAGGTACTACTATATCAGACGAACTTTTTCGGTAGTCACATAAATCTTAACAAGAGACGAATAATTAGCTTTTTTAGGGTGCTTTTTACTCAAATGTGTCGCATAGTGAGTACTAACCCCTACTGTTTGCACGTTTTTGTGCAAACAGTAGGGGGCCAGACGTAGATGGAGGTAAAAATGACAGATCGTAAAATCGGGCGTTATGAAATTCGGGATGAATTAGGAGAAGGAGGGATGGGTACTGTTTATCTTGGATTCGATCCGACCCTGGAACGAGAAGTTGCTATCAAAGTGCTTTCCCCTCAATTGTTTATGCAGGATGCTGAATTTTCAACCCGATTCGAGCGTGAGGCGAAGACGATAGCTTCTCTGGATCACAGCTGTATTGTTCCGATTTATGAATTTGGTGAGGATGAAGAATGGCTCTATTTTGTGATGCGTTACATGAAGGGAGGGACCCTCAATGACCGTATCAAAAAAGGCCCAATGAGTTTGTCGGATTCTATTCTCATTATTAGTCGAATTGGCGCAGCCCTGAATAAGGCGCATTCTCGCGACATTGTTCACCGGGATTTGAAGCCTGGAAATATATTGTTTGATGAAGACAATAATGCATATTTAAGTGATTTTGGCATTGTGAAGATGGAGGATACGACAGGCATTAAGACGCAAACAGGTCAAACATTGGGCACTCCTCATTATATGAGTCCGGAACAGTTGGATGGAAAACCTTTAGATGGTCGAAGCGATATTTATTCTTTGGGTGTAATTTTGTTTGAGATGCTGTCCGGTGAAAAGCCATTTGATCATGACAGTTTACCGCGCATTATGGTTATGCATTTAACCCAACCGGTGCCAAATATCCTAGATAAGGTGCCGGATTTGCCAGGTGACATTGACAATGTGATTAAGAAGGCAATGGCTAAGGATCCAGATGATCGGTATGCGACTGCGGAGGAACTGGTCAATGCCATGCAGGATGTTGAAAGTGCAAAAAAAACGAAACAGCCCGTACCACCACTGCCTCCTCCAGAAAAACCTAAACCAGAAGACAAGAAACCGCCAGTAAGAGAAACGGCCGTTCCTAATCCTAAACCGCCAACCTACAAAGCTCCACCCCAACCAACTGTCGACAACACTGCGGAAACGGTTGATGATGTTTCAGATGAAAAGAAAAAAAAGGGAATGCCTACCTGGTTAAAGATAATACTAATCTTGATTTTGTTAACTGTTTGTAGCTGTATAGGATTGTACTCGCTCCTATATATTAGTGATTGTGTAATGTACGGATATTGTTAAGAAATTTATACCTGCAACATAACCGCACACAATTATTAACTGTGTTGTGAAACAGAAAATGCAAACGAGTAATACCGGAACTACCACGTCAATGCCGACGAATTTATGGATTAAAGAGTTGGCGGAAACAGTTGTACATC
>JACSSI010000052.1 GCA_014879345.1 Anaerolineae bacterium
GTCATCAGTGATAACGGTTGACCGGATTCAGGGGTCTCTTGCCATAGAGGCTCATAGGCTAATAACTGCATCGTATCATCAAAAACAACGGGTGCGGTTACTGGGTGTCTTTTTTCTGTCCAATCTAGGCTAGATACGCTGGAAAATTCACTCCAACCAAAATCGGTACGGAAACGGCCGTTTTCATTTGCCTGCAAAATTTGGGCTAATATTTCAGGCGACCAACGAGAAAACTGATAGGGTGCATCCTTTTGATCAATTGTTACTGTCACAGTTTCAGAAGCAAGTGCATAATAATCTGCTAAAGTGGCATGATAAGGCTCAATATCAGTGGGAACGGCCGTCCACACCTCATTTTCTGGCTGACCCACAGGCCACAACAAACTAGTTCGGTGATCAAAATTGCGCACATGGACATCATTACTAGCAAATATAGATTTAAACGCCTCTAATTCTATCTCTTTCAGCTCAAGCTGAGCCAAAGCCACCGATACAGGCGCACCTTCTGCCACTACATCATACACAAACAATGAATAACCCACTTTTTCATCTGGTGTCCTCTCCAGAAACCAATGGTATCGTTCAGGTTCTAAAGAATAAATACCAAATAATTCGGTAACACTAATTGCATATACACCCGGAGCAGGCCAATTTGGATAAAATTCGTCTGCAAGTTTTTCTGATTTAACCGGAAAATTCAAATCTTTCCCTTGAATACCGTAATCATTCAAAGAAGATAGACCAAATGCAGCCACATTGATGGTTTCCAATTCTTGCTCAACCATATATTCGCCAAGACGCTGAATATCTTGTCCCCAACCTATATTCGAATCAACTGCAATGCGCCAACCATTATCTGAACCCCCAGCAAGCGAATTAAAATAGGCCAAATAATGGGGATGCGCATTAAAACTAACAAGTGTCAAAATGAGTATTGAAGCAATGACAAATAGTTGTCCCGCCTTATTTTTCAAGTAACCAGTAACAGCTAATTGTCCCATGACTACAAATAAAAATGGCAGCATAGGCAGCAAATAACGATAGCCGATGTTGACACGGCTGGTTAACCCAGCGGAAAAAATACCCCCTGCCAACAATAACGGCCACAATAGTTGCCAGCGAAACTGACGCTTTATCAAGAGCAGCACCAAGCTAAATAACAACAAAACTTGGGTTACTAACGGGGTTTTAATTACAAATATGAGGGGGAAATAATACCACCACCCAGTTGTACGCAATTCACCTAACAAGAATGCGGCATGGCCTTCTAATTGATGGGTGCGCTGCCAGGCATAATCCGCTAACAACGTTTCAAGCTGAAAGCGATATACCAGCATAAACAAGCTGATTCCTATCAATAACCAACCCATTATTTCTAATGTCATTCGTCCCCAAGTCTTCCACTTAAACTGGGATGTCACGCCTCTGTAAATGGCAATGATAAGCAGTGCCGGAATAAGCAGCACTCCAGTGAACTTGGCGCTAAAAGCAAGCCCCACGCATACCCCAACTAAGAAGTATTTAGGGATACTGCCTTTTTTAACGTCCCAATACCGCCAAATCATATATGCCGCCAACGTCAGGAAAAAGGCGATGCCTAAATCTGTCGTTGCTAAGGAACTGTGAGTTAGAATATTTGGATCAAAGGTAAACAAAAATAATGCAAATAAACCGGATAAACGGGTGTGAAAAAGCTGTGCGCTCCAACGATAAATCAATGCGCCAAACAACAAGGCTAGCCATGAAATCATCAACCGGCCAACAGCAATCATCGCCAAACCGTTATCGTTAGCATCCCACAAAAATACTCTGCTGATTTTCCACCAATTTTTATTTTGCCAAACAGGGAAATCAATCGGTAATTGAGGCGAAAAGACAAGCTGAACCGGCAACCCTATGAGTGCATTTATCAACGGGGGATTTTGGACAACACTGGACAACTGTTTTTCTTGCCAATATAAGACCCCACTAAAAATATGAATGTTTTCATCTAAGGTAATAGATTGTTGATTGGTGGCACTCCATATTCGCCAAAAGAATAACAAAAGAAGTCCCGCAGCTACGATATAGGCATGTTTTTCAAGCCACTGGTGTAGCGCGTAACCAGTACGCATGCTTTGTACTGGCTTTTTGGTTGTTACATGAGCACTCATTTTTGCTGATTGGCTGCTTTTCTTTTTGTGTCGATAACAAAAACAAGAAGCGTGCCTAACAGAAGAAAAAGTGCTGTTAGGGAGAGTAAGCTACCAATAAAGAACAAGGGTGGCTCAAACGTAAATATAACCTCATGGGTTCCAGCAGGAACACAAATGCCGCGCAGGGCATAATTGGTTGCTTGAATGGGGACAGAACGGCCGTTTACCTTCGCCTTCCAACCGGGATAATTCATATCTGCTAAAACCAGCCAGCCAGTTGCATCTGTTTCTACTTGTATGATCACTGCTTCCGGTTCATAGGCAGTGATTTCCACATGGCTGTCAGCTTCAACTCCTGAGTCAATATCACATTGGGAATCTGGTTGAACTTGCACAACGGCCGTTTCCCGGAAATCCAGCTCTGGTTGTGAAATCAAAGCCAGGCTCTCTTCTTCGTCAATCGCGCCAATAACATCATGCACTAAAAACGCCCGTGGCAAAGCATCCACTTGCTCAAATATCGTTACACCATCCAGTGTCATGAAATAGCGCCACCCTTCTTGTGCCTCTAAAATTGACCCAATATCTGGATCATAAAGATGGTAGGTGACACCTAGCAGTTGAGCGATACGAGCATCCCGATGAATCAACTCCCTGAACTTCATCGCAGCCTCTATTTGAAAATCATCATAACCCGCCACATGCTGAAAATCATATAGAGAGGCCAAGTTCATGCGCAATCCACTAGAATACACACGATAACTATACCGTTCATCTGGCAATACTTCATCGGCCTGCGCCCAGGCATTACGTCTTTCTATATCAATTGTTTGTAAAAACTTGCTGCTAAATCCCCATAAGTCTACCAAGATAATAACACTGGCTATCAACACCAACAGCCAGCGAGAATGACCTTTGCCAAACGTCAATAAGCCAATTGAGATTGCTAACAAAAAGGCTAACCGCACCAACTGAGTTAACACCCCTTGCACACGCAATTGGATTTCAGGATCAAGCTGCACAGCAAGCCACATGACAGCTAACACAACCAGGCCACCTAACACAGTCAAAGACAAAACCATGAACTTTCTAAGACGTGCCTGCCACAACTGAAATGTATCTTCTGGTAGATCAAACCAATGATCAAACATTAACCCGCTGAGAACGGCCGTTGATAGTACAAAAAAGTAACTAAATCGTGCCGGTACACGGAACAAGCCAAAGCCGGGGATTACTTGATAAAATATCCGGTGTAGTATTCCTTCTGGCCCAAATGCTAACAATAAGCCAACCACCCCCAAAATACCCCAAAAATACCAATCCCGTTTGCCAAAAAACCACGACAATCCCCACAATATCAATGGCAATACGCCCACATAAATGGCCCCTTCCCAATACAACGGTGATGCGCCTACTGCCCAATACTCTGCCTGAGTTAAGGGCAATTCATGCCAATTGGGCATACCAAAGATATCTGGGGTCAACAACGTTAAAAGCTGCCAAACTGGCATGGAAAGCTGGCTGGCAAATTCATAATCAGCATTGGCTACCCGGCTAGATAATTGCGCAAACTCTACTGTTGGTAACAACTGCACTGCCGCCAACATGCCTGAAAACAAGCCTAACCCCAGCCATTGCAACAAAATCCGCGCAGTATCGTGCCAACCATTATCATGCCAGGCCAAGGCGGCCAACCAGAACATATAGATCGTCACTGCTGCTACGAGGAATGGGAAAAATGGCGCGTACCCTGCCAACATTGCCAATGCCAGAGGTACAGCCGCGACCATGGTGGCGGCAATTGTGGGCAACCAGGCGCGTTTTTTCACCGCCCAATGCGCCGCTGCTAAAAGCCAGGGCAGATATGCAATTGTCATCACATGCGGCAAATGCCCTGCATAGATATGCGTGGTCATAAAGGCACTAAACCCAAGTGTTAACCCGCCAATAAATGCCCCTGACCAGCGTCCACCCAACTGCCGTATCAGCACATACCCGCCAGCCGCCGCCAAGCCTAAATGAAAGGCATAGAGCCAAACGGCCGTTTTCGCCACCGTCCACCTGGAAAACAACCACATCAATGGATAAAACGTAGAAAGTTGAGGCTCCGCATAGTGAGGAAATCCCAAAAATAAATTGGGGTTCCATAAGGGAAAATGGCCTGCTTGTAAAGCTGAAAATGAAAATTCTGTCAATGGATAAAACAACCAGTACAAATCCGTACCTATCAAAATTTCAGATTCTTCTGGTTGCAACAACGCTCCAAAAAACAAAAATCCCAGCGCCATTAACAAAATAATCAGCCCAATATCTAGTAATTTCCTGCGCAAAAGCGTGTCTCCTTCAATAGACTCACCAATAAAAACAGAGGAATGATATATCATTCCTCTGTCTTCTTGAAATTATTCTTTTCAGCCAACAAGCAATCGGCCGACTGTTTGAACCTGGATCGTATTAGGTAAAAGCGGGAAAATAATATGAAATAAAAATGATGCGAAACCCGCTTTTCCTTGAAAGAATTCCCAGACTTCGTTACGTGGGAACTCAAAATACTTTCTGGGGATTACCTAACGCAATTTACCGCTCAACAAGGCTCGACCAGCCCGCTGCGCCGCCATATCTTCTACGATTTGAGCGGCTATCACGGCCTGCACAGCCTCTTCCATTGCTTCTTGTTCAATGATTTCAGCAGCCAGCAATGCCTCGATGGCGCGCATAATTGCCCGTGCTTCGGCATCATCGGCCGCATCCATCACGGCCGCTGCCCGGCGAATGGCAGTTTCTTCCTCTTGATGAGCCTGTTCCAGGACTTCAGCTGCTTCTTCCATGGCTAATGCTTCAACAGCTTTGGAGGCCGCCACGACTTCTCGTGCTTCTTCTACAGCCTGTTCTTTGACTTTTTCGGCCGCAGCCCGTACTTCGGCCGCTTCTAACCGGTCTCGCTCTGCTGCTTCTTTGAGCATGGCTGCTTCGGCGGCTGTCAATTCTTCAACTTCTTTGGCTTCGGCCATTGCTTTCTGGGCACGTTCTTCAGCCACGGCGACGGCGGCAGCGGCGGCCATCTTCACTTGCAGCGCTTCGGCTTCGGCTTCTTCTTTGGCAGCAGTCGCTTCAGCCATAATCTGCATAGCATCGGAAACGGCCGTTTCTTCCAATCGTTTCGCCGCCGCCAACAACGGTTCCAATTCAGTGCCGACAATCTTGAAAGCTTCAGGATTAATCAAACCCTGGAGAATAGCCTGCCCACCAGCCTCAGCAATGGCATCTTTTAACCCTATCGCCCAATGATGTTCAAACAAGACAAGGATAGCGGAATGGCCTGCTGGAATTTTATCAGCAACATAATGCAATTCATCTTCATTGATGCCAAAATCATGTTCAGCCAATCCCGGAATCTCAGCCACCGTACCAGATTTCAAGGCTTCCCCGTCATCAACAACCAAGCCAATGAGACTCTTGATGATGCCACCATATTGATGTTTCTCATCACTGCTCAAATCGCTCATCTCTTTGAAGGCGATTTCACCATTTTCATGTTTGAGAATGTAAAGAAAATCAAATAAACGGATGATGCCACGCTTGCGCACTAATTCTAATTGCTTACCAATTTCTGCAACAACTTTGTCATCATTAAATGAGACAACAATAAGGTGTAATGGGCCAACTGTCATTTTAGGTCTCCTTTCTTCTGGCTGAAACTTATCAGTGAGCGCATTATACCACAAGCAGCTTTTGTAAACCGATAAAATGTGAAGCGTGAAAAACCTTAAAAACACGCTTCACATCTCTGAAGTTCCTAATTTTCAATCGGCAAATCTGCCGCAATCCAGTCGCGCAAACCACCTTGCATGTTAATCACTTCCTTAGCGCCGCCCGCTTGCAAAATGCTGCTGCCGATGGCTGAACGAGCGCCGGTGAGACAATGTACCACCACAGGTTTGCCGTTCACAATTTGGGTGATGTTTTCTTGCAAGTACCCCAGCATCACATGTTTAGCACCAGGAATATGTCCTTCGTCCCATTCTGTTTCGTTACGTACATCTACCACGATAAATTCGCCGTTTAGTACGCGCTCGGCCAGCTTGTCTGGTGTCATGACCTGATAAGCTTGAGGCGGCACACCTGCTTCTGAGAGGGTAGCGACGGCCTGGTGTTCGAAGTAGCCTGCCACTTTGTCGATGCCAATGTAGGCGAGATCACGCACGGCTTCATGGGCATGTTGAGGATCGACTATGAGGTATAACGGCCGTTCATAATCCACAATCCAGCCGGCCCAACTTGCTAACATGTCAAAGGGGATGTTGACTGTGCCGGGTATGTGCCGACCGGCAAACGAACCCGCATTGCGTGTGTCAATAACCTGTTCGCCTGCTTTCAACAGCCTTGGCATCCGTTTGGCAGGCAGCAGTTCCAGTTTCGGTAAATCGCGCAATATCACCGGACCTTCTTTGTTGACACGTTTCATCACCGCAAAGTAACGAGGAGCCTCTGGTTGATCAGAAAGCAAATATTCTACAAACGCCTCTTCCGTATCATAAACCATCGCTGGATTGAACAACTTTTCATAGCCAACGGTGGTAGAAGGAATAGCACCCAATCCTTTGCCACAAGCACTACCAGCACCATGTGCCGGCCAAACCTGGAGATAATCGGGCAATGCTTTGAAGCGTTCGACTGATTTGAACATAGCGGCTGCACCGGCAACGGCCGTTCCTGCAATCCCCGCCGCCTTTTCCAATAAATCCGGTCGTCCAATCGAACCAACAAACACAAAATCGCCCGTGAAAATACCCATCGGTTTCGTAGCGCCTCCGCCCTTATCCGTGAGAATAAACGAGATGTGTTCCGGTGTATGCCCTGGCGTATGCATCACCTCAAACTCAATCTTACCCACCTGGAACGTATCACCATCCCTTAATAGTTGATGGTCATATCCGTCCAGGAATAAATATTTCCAATTCTCATCCCCTTCATCCGAGAGATACAATTTCGCGTCTGTACGTTCCGCCAGTTCCCGTGCGCCAGAAACAAAGTCAGCATGAATGTGCGTCTCAGTGGCAGCCACAATGCACATATCATTGGCTTCCGCTTCCTGAATATACGGCTCAATATCTCGACCCGGGTCAACAATAATCGCCTCGCCCGTTGCCTGACAGCCTACCATATAAGAAGCGTGTGCCAATTTTTGATCATAAAAGTATTTAAGTAACATGTTGGGTTCCTCCGCAATCAATTCAAAAGATTAACGATGCCCAGTCTACCGACCGATTACAAGAGGAAAATAAAGACTGTGTAAGGGTTATGTAAGTGTATGCTCTTACACAACCCTTACACACCCTTTATAAACACGTTGCAATCCCCATCTATACTCCTCATCAATCAAAAAACGAAAACGAGGAGCAACAATCATGTTCAAATCATTTTTTAACCGCGATAATCAAACGCAAATACAATCAAAAGTAAAACATATCAATGCCGCCCAATTAAATGCGCTTTTAGACACAGATGAAGAATTCGTTTTAGTCGATGTTCGTTCGCCTATGGAATATCAATATGAAGGGCATGTACGCGGCGCACGGTTGCTGCCCTTGCAAGCCTTGTCTGGGCGCACAGATGAACTGCCTAAAAACAAGACTATTGTCTGCATCTGCCGCTCTGGCAACCGCAGCTATTTCGCCTGTGAACAATTAACATCTGCTGGTTTTGAAGATGTCGTCAACGTTAGTGATGGCATGATTGGCTGGAAAATGGCTGGTTATCCCGTACAATAACAAAACTCAGGAAAGTATTGTCTCCAATCAAAAAGCACACGGGAACAACGATGGCACCAGTTGATACCAATCCAGCAACCAAGAAACAAATCAAAAACGATGGAAATCTGCTTACCAAATATGTTCCGCTTTTGTCTTGGGGGCGCAGCTATCAAAAAGAATGGCTGACTGGTGACTTGCTGGCTGGACTCATTGTCGCCATTATGCTGGTGCCGCAGGGCATGGCTTACGCGCTTTTGGCAGGCTTACCAGCACAAGTTGGTTTATATGCCAGCATTTTTCCCTTACTGATTTATGGGCTGCTCGGTAGCAGCCGGGTACTGGCTGTAGGGCCAGTGGCGATTGTGTCGATTATGGTGGCGGGGGCTGTGGGTGCGATAGCTGAACCGGGAACGGCCGTTTATCTGCAAATGGCGCTTACCCTGGCTTTCCTCGCTGGACTCATTCAAGCCCTGATGGGTCTGTTCCGGCTGGGGTTCCTAGTCAATTTTTTGAGTCACCCCGTCCTGGCAGGATTTACCAGTGCTGCGGCCATCGTCATCGGTTTTAGCCAGTTAAAGCACCTGCTGGGCTTATCCACACCTCAGCTTGACTTCATCAATACCATCACCTACACGAGCCACCACATCGCAGAAACCAACATGACCACCCTCGTCATTGGTCTGACTGGCATCATTGTTCTGGTTTATTTCAAATATGCCCTGGGTGGACAGCTTAAACGCCTCGGTTTGCCTAATCATATTCGCATTCCCCTCACCAAGAGCGGGCCGCTTGTCATTGTTTTGCTTGGCACATTGGCGGTACTGTTTTTGGGGCTGAATCAAACAGCCAGCGTCAAGGTCGTTGGCGAGGTACCGGCAGGATTGCCGCCGCTGACCATACCCTCTTTTGATTTGTCTGTTTGGCGCACGCTCCTGCCCACCGCCCTTACCATCAGCTTTGTGGGATTTATGGAGAGTTTTTCTGTCGCCAAATCACTGGCTAGTAAAAAGCGGCAGCATGTAGAATCTAACCAGGAACTTTTTGGACTGGGGATGGCGAATTTAGGGGCAGCATTCACGGGCGGCTATCCTGTGACAGGCGGTTTTAGCCGTTCAGTCGTCAATTACGAAGCTGGTGCTAATACGGGATTAGCTTCAATTATAACGGCCGTTCTCATGGCATTGGCTGTTATCTTCCTGACCCCTCTTTTTTACTACCTTCCCCAAGCACTCCTGGCCGCCATCATCCTGGTCGCCGTCGTCGGTCTCATCGACATCAAGAGTTTTCGGCATATCTGGGCATATAACAAAGTTGATGGCATATCAATGATTATCACCTTCTTCTCCGTTCTGGCTGTGGGTATCGAAGCGGGTATTCTCGTAGGTGTCGCCGCCGCCATACTCTTGTTTGTGTGGCGCACCAGCCGTCCCCATGTCGCCATAGTTGGCCGCATGGGAAACAGCCAGGTCTACCGCAATGTCTTGCGCCACGAGGTGCAAACCTGCCCCACCGCCATCGCCATGCGCGTTGATGAGAGCCTCTATTTTGCCAACACCAAATATCTGGAAGATACCATTTTAGCGCAAGTGGCTGATAACCCTGAGGTGAATCATTTAGTTTTGATAGCAACGGCCGTTAACTTTATCGACGCTTCTGCCCTGGAAACCCTCGAAACCCTGCAAGCCGAACTGCGCGACTCCGGCGTTGAACTGCATCTGGCAGGCATCAAAGGCCCCGTCATGGATCGACTCAAACAAATCGGCTTCGTCGATCACTTCGGCCCCCAATACATCCACTTCCGCACCCATGACGCGATGGCCGCCATCGGCTGCTTGCCTGAATAAAGACTGAGGATGCGGTTTAAAGTTGTGAGACTACAAAAGTCTCCTCAAATTTAATGCCAATTAGTTTTGGCAAGACTTTTGTAGTCTGCTTTGCTACGCAAAAACTAACCACACCCAATGACTGACTCCTGGTTGCAATAATTTTTCAGAACAAGTTTAATTATGGCACTAAAAAAAAGGACACCCCTATGGCAATTAAGAAAGCTTATCTCACAATTGATGACTCACCTTCCGCCCACATGCGCCCAAAAATCGACTTCCTTTTGCACAAAGGCATTCCAGCCATCTTTTTCTGCGAAGGTCGTAAAATCGATGAGCGTCCGGAAGCCGTCATTTACGCCATTCAGAATGGCTTCATTATTGGCAATCACAGCTACAATCATCCTCAATTCTCTGCCATCTCCCTGGCAGAAGCGTTTGAAGAAATCCAACGCACAGATGCCCTTATCGACACCATCTACCAGCAGGCAAACGTAACAAGACCCGCCAAATATTTCCGCTTTCCTTATGGCGATAAAGGAGGACTTGTGGGCGAGTATCCTACCAGCGGATACGGAGAAGAAGGGACGAAACGCAAAAATATTATTCAAGACCATTTACGCCAACTGGGCTATCAACAGCCAGCTTTCACCAATATTACCACCACCTACTATCGGGAAGCAGGCTTACTCGATGAAGCAGATTGGTTTTGGACGTTTGATACGTTCGATTGGTCTGTGAATTCCGCTGAACCGATGTATGGCATCACCAGTCTGGAAGCGGTTTACGCCCGTATTGACGAAGACGAACCAGAAGGGGCGCGTGGTCTCAACCGTCCAGAATCAGAGGAAATTGTGCTGATCCACGATCATGATGATTCGACGGATATTTTTTATCCCATTGTGGAGCGGCTCCAGGAAAAGGGGTTGCAGTTTTCACTGCCGGCTGAGTTAGCGGGATAGATTGGTTCAATTTTGAAATGAACCAATCTTGGATGAATTAATTAGAGGGCGTAACGGCCGTTTCCTTCTTCGGATAACGGCGGCCAGCATGAGTCTGTTTAACCAAAAAGAGCGCTGGCGTTACCACCACAAGCGATAACAGCGCCCCAATCAAAAAGGGGAACGTGGGATTTATCAGATAAATCGTACCCGCAATAGCCGTGGAAGCAATGGTCGAGAGACTAATTGTCGATTGATAGACACCCAGCACCCCGCCACGTAATTCGTCAGAAACGGCCGTTGTCGAAAGTGATTGCAGCGGCGGCATCATCAAACCAACACCCATCGCAAAAAACAGAGCAGCCACAGCACCCACCAACGGCGTGGCAAAAAACGCAAAACCCGACAAGCCCATCGTGCGAATCACCAAACCGATGACCACCAGCCATGCCTCATCAAAATGTTTCAACGCCCGGGGCAGCAACGTGGTTTGCGTCAAAACCTGCCCCACACCGACAATAGTCAACATTACCCCCACGCCCACAGTCGCCATTTTTTCACTGTATCCCTGGAATAAGACGGCTTCTCCAAATAACGAGAAGGTTGCTTGCAGCAAGCCCATGCCAAATTGACCAATAAACGCCACCAGCAAAATAAGCAGCAGAGACGAGTTCCGGGCAATGGAACCCACGCTCATTTTCTGCGCTTTGGCACTGCGATTTGCCATACGCTGTTCAGCCGAAACGGTTTCATCCAGCGTAAACCAGGTCAATAAGACCACGACCACCGCCGCCACCGCCGCTATGTAATATGGCACACGGGGACCAAACAAGGCCGATAGGGTCGCGCCTAAAGCGGGGCCAATGATAAAACCCAGCCCAAACACGGCAAATACGTATCCCAACGATTGCGTCCGCTTTTCACGCGGAGTCACGTCGGTGATATACGCTTGCGCCACGATAATGTTACCGCCGGTAATACCATCTAAAATGCGGGCAAAAAAGAGCATGGCAACACTGCCAGCGGCTCCCAATATGAAGAAGGAAACGGCCGTTCCCACCTGGCTAATAATCAACACCGGCACACGACCATATTTGTCTGACAACCGCCCCAAAAAAGGACCAGCGATGAACTGCGCAGCAAAAAAAGCCGTCCCCAGCAGGGTGATGATATTGGGAGACATATTAAATTCACTCTGCGCATAAAGGGGCAAAATGGGCATAATCATCGCCGCGCCTACCATTTGCACAAACACAATCAGCAAAATAGTCAGCAGACGCCGGTCAATACTTTTTAATTTCTTCATGAAGGGTAAACCTCGGTTGGTTGGTCAGATAGTCAGGTAGTCAAGCTGCCTGGCTACCATCCGCTATTCTAGCGTCCATTAACAAACGCACCATCCCCCTCTCATCCTATATTCATGCCACACAAACAAAACGGCCGTTGCCCAGCTTTACACAAAATAGAACCGGGAAACGGCCGTTATTTACCTGATAATTTGAAACGATAACGCAGATTATCAGTTAATCATCATAATCGTCATCGTCGTCGTAATCATAATCACCATCGTCGTCATCAGCATATTCATACTCTTCTGAATCATCATCGAAGTCTTCGTACTCATCAACCACTTCCATAAAAGCCAGTGGATTGAGCTGTACCACTTCTAACTCGGCATCACATTCTTCACAAAAAAAGAAAAAACCAACAAAAGGTTTCTTGCTAAGACGTAAGTTCGTCTGACATGAGGGACACGTTGCTGACAAATTAGGTTCCATCGATTTTTTATTCTCCTATTCAAAAAACCTTGCTTTGCACCCACAAGGTAAAATCTAATTTCTTGCCAAAATTATGCCCACTTTTTCGTGAGATGCACAAATTTGCTTACCTTTTTGTAACATTCAGCCAGATCAGTCAAGTTTACTCGAGTGCTAGCCATTCAAATCTTATTTTATACACCTGCGTAGACTTACCTTTTCAACGATCTACAGCCTGATAAACGGTAATTAACGGCCGTTCCCCACCCTCCGCTATCACCAGTTCCTCATACCAACCCGGCTCACTCTGCCACTGCAAACTAAACGACCAGCCCTGCCACTGCCACACCGCCACCGACTGCGCCTCGCCGTCCGCGTGCTCGATAATGACAACCAACTCCTCAATGCCATCGCCGTCCACATCCGCCAGCGCCAACTCCTGAATCGGCGAAGCCACCGGCCGACCGCCCCACATCAGATCATATACCCCGCCCCGATAGCCGACGATGTACGGCTGACTGCGCTCATACCCCGCCCCATCTTTACGCCAGATTGCCAGCATGATTTCATAACGGCCGTCATCATTCGGGTCTCCCAGCGCCACATCCACCACCCGCCAATCTGGAGGACTGTGCCAAACAGCC